>NZ_JBHZGM010000006.1:0-208269 GCF_043392685.1 Metapseudomonas phytobenefica
TCGCCGGCATCCCGAAGGACCCGCTGCCGCTCGACTTGCATGTGTTAGGCCTGCCGCCAGCGTTCAATCTGAGCCATGATCAAACTCTTCAGTTCAATACTGCTTGGGTTTTGAGAAAACCCTAAACTTGGCTCAGCAATCGCAAATAAACTCTCGAATTCACGAGTGTTACTTGTGTTGCTGATAATCAGTCGACTATCAGTCTTACCTCACAAGCACCCACACGAATTGCTTGATTCAGTTGTTAAAGAGCATTTCGATCAAGCCTTTCGTCTCAACCGAGGCCGCGCATTCTACGCTAGCCGTTCTTACTGTCAAGCTCTTTTTCGAAATTTTCGTTTCTACTCAAGCGCTTGCGCTTCCGATCCGATTCGCTCTTCTCGTCAGCGGGAGGCGCATTCTACAGCGTTCAAACTCGCTGTCAACACCTCCGGTTCAGCTTCATTCGCCAGCGGCGAACTTCTCGAAGCGAACCCTTCCAACACCTCGCCAAGAACTTAACTCATTGATCTACAAGGAGTTTTGCGTGGCGGTTGCGCCGGAAGTGGGGCGCATTATAGGGATGCAGAATCTGCCGTCAACACTTTTTTGAAACTATCTTATTCGGTAGCCAGAGAGACGCGCGCGAAAGACTTCTTGCCCGCCTGCAGCACATGGACCGCCCCCAGCCTGAAGATGAAGCTGCGATCCACAACCTGGCCGTCCACGCGCACGCCGCCGGAACCGAGCAGGTCGCGAGCAACAGCAGCGTTCTTCACCAGACCTGCCTTATTAAGGACGGAGGCAATGGGCATGTCATCGGAAGAGGCCAGCTGAACCTCCGGGAGATCGAGCGGCAGCTCACCTTCCTTCATGCGATTGCCCGCGGAACGGTGCGCTGTCGCCGCAGCCTCTACACCATGAAAGCGAGCAACGATCTCTTCAGCCAGCTTGATCTTGATGTCACGAGGGTTGGCACCAGCCTCGACATCGCGCTTGAACTGCTCGATCTCATCCATGGAGCGAAAGCTCAGTAGCTCGAAGTAACGCCACATGAGCTGGTCAGGGATGGAGACCAGCTTGTTGTACATAACGCCTGGCGCTTCCTGGATGCCTACGTAGTTGCCCAGGGACTTGGACATCTTCTTCACGCCATCCAGGCCTTCCA
The DNA here is from genome assembly GCF_043392685.1 of Metapseudomonas phytobenefica. Lineage (NCBI taxonomy): Bacteria > Pseudomonadati > Pseudomonadota > Gammaproteobacteria > Pseudomonadales > Pseudomonadaceae > Metapseudomonas > Metapseudomonas phytobenefica. Next base: position 1,148 of record NZ_JBHZGM010000006.1, read on the forward strand.
GCAACGGCATGGTCAGGATGCACTGGGACTCCTGCCCATAAGCGCGCTGAAGTTCACGCCCCATCAGCAGGTTGAACTTCTGGTCAGTACCACCCAGCTCGACATCCGCACGCAGCGCAACGGAGTCATACCCCTGCACCAGCGGATAGAGGAACTCGTGGATGGCGATGGGCTGGCTGGTGTTGTAGCGCTTGTTGAAGTCGTCGCGTTCGAGCATACGGGCAACCGTGTACTGGGACGCCAGGCGAATGAAGTCCGCTGGGCTCAGCTTGTCCATCCAGGTGGAGTTGAATGCCACTTCGGTCTTGGCCGGATCGAGGATCTTGAACACCTGCGCCTTGTAGGTTTCGGCATTCTCCAGAACCTGCTCGCGGGTCAGCGGCGGGCGAGTGGCACTCTTGCCACTAGGGTCGCCAATCATCCCGGTGAAATCACCAATCAGGAAGATCACCTGATGGCCCAGCTCCTGGAACTGGCGCAGCTTATTAATAAGGACGGTGTGACCAAGGTGAAGATCGGGAGCCGTCGGGTCGAAGCCCGCCTTGATGCGCAGCGGCTGGCCACGCTTGAGCTTTTCTACCAGCTCGGACTCGACCAGGACCTCTTCCGCACCGCGCTTGATCAGCGCCAGCTGCTCTTCAACCGACTTCATGACAGGACTCGTAGACCGTTGGATGGACAAAAGGGGAACCAACCATACAAGATCGCGAACTAATTACAAGTTTTGCACCCAGCACCATGCCAGTCAGCGGAAGACAGCATCCCAAGGTTGCCTATGGCGGATTTTGATTATATTTTAGGCAGTTAGTTCACATTCCAAAAAACACCACACGCCATGACGCATTCAGTACCCAAAGCGCCGCCGTATCCGAAGAGCCATTTGCTGGCTGCAAGCGGTGTGGCTGCGCTGCTCAGCCTGGCCCTGCTGGTGTTCCCGTCTCGCGAGGTCGAGGCGAAGAAGACCTTCATCAATCTGGAGCTGGAGAACGGCTCGGAGATGGTGATCCAGGAGAAAGACGATCTCCGACCAGGATCCGTCACTGGGGATGAGGGTATCTCGCCATTCACCAGGATCGAGAACCCAGCTGAAAACCAGAACAGCGCCGGAAAAGACGCGGACAAGAAGAAAGAAGAGACCACCGACCTCGCTACCAAGCAGACGCCTACCGATCCCAGCCTAAAGACTGTGACCGTGGGCAATGGTGACACTTTGTCCACCGTGTTCGCCAAGGTCGGCCTGTCCGCAAACGTTCTGCACGACGTCCTCAACAGCAGCAAGAACGCCAAGCAGCTCAGCCGCCTCAAGGTTGGCCAGCGCTTCGAATTCAAGCTGACTCCCAGCGGAGAGCTCGAGAAGATCAGCACCAAGCTGAGCAGCCTCGAGAGCGTTCACCTGGAAAAGACTTCCAAGGGTTACGCCTTCAAGCGTGACCTGATCAAGCCGGAGCTGCGCTCGGCTTATGCCCGTGGCGTGATCGACAGCTCCCTGTTCCTGTCGGCCAAACGCGCCGGTCTGTCCCATGACCTGGCCATGGATCTGGCCAACATCTTTGGCTACGACATCGACTTCGCCCTCGACATCCGTGAAGGCGACGAGTTCGAGATGATCTACGAAGAGAAAGTGGTCGATGGCAAGAAGGTGGGCAGCGGGGAAATTCTCGCCGCGCGCTTCACCAACCGTGGCAAGACCTTCACAGCTGTCCGCTACGTCGACAAGCAGGGCACGGCCAGCTACCTGCGCGGTGATGCCACGGCCATGCGCAAAGCCTTCATTCGCACCCCGGTGGACTTCGCCCGCATCAGCTCGCGCTTCTCCAACGGCCGCCGCCATCCGATCCTGAACAAGATCCGTGCGCACAAGGGTGTGGACTACGCCGCTCCCCGGGGCACGCCGATCAAGGCTACCGGCGACGGCAAGATCGTCCTGGCAGGCCGCCGCGGTGGTTACGGCAATGCGGTGATCATTCAGCACGGCAGCAAGTACAAGACGCTCTACGGCCACATGCAGGGCTTTGCCAAGGGTATCCGTACCGGCGGCAGCGTGAAGCAGGGCCAGATCATCGGCTACGTGGGCACGACGGGTCTTTCCACCGGCCCGCACCTTCACTACGAGTTCCAGGTGAATGGTGTACACGTCGATCCGCTGGGCGTGAAACTGCCGATGGCGGATCCGCTGATGGCCAGCGAGAAGAAGCGCTTCCTGCAGATGAGCAAGCCACTGATGGCGCGCATGGACCGCGAAAGAGCCACCATGCTGGCCCTGAACAAGCGCTGACCCTATGCCGCGCTACCTTGGAGTGATGTCCGGGACCAGCCTTGATGGCCTGGACATCGCTCTGGTCGAACAGACCGACCGCATCACCCTCCTCGATACCCACTACATTCCCATGCCGGGCGCGCTGCGCCGTGAGCTTTTGGCGCTTTGCGCGTCCGGCCCTGACGAGCTGGCCCGGGCAGCCCTGGCGGAGAACGGCTGGGTCGAACTGGCCGCCGCGGGGATCAACGCCCTGCTGGTCCGCAACAACCTGGGGGCCCGGGACATTCGCGCCATCGGCAGTCACGGCCAGACCGTGCGCCATGAGCCAGCACGCGGGTTCACCATCCAGATCGGCAACCCGGCCCTGCTCGCCGAGCTCACCGGCATCACCGTGGTTGGCGACTTCCGCCGACGTGACGTCGCAGCGGGCGGCCAGGGTGCGCCGCTGGTTCCGGCATTCCACGAATTCCTGTTCAGCAACGCGAACTGCAACCGCGCCGTGCTCAATGTCGGCGGCTTCAGCAACCTGAGCCTCATCGAGCCTGACAAGGCAGTGCATGGATTCGATTGCGGTCCAGGCAACGTCCTGCTGGATGCCTGGATTCATCTCCAGCGCGGCGAGAGCTACGACCGCAATGGCGACTGGGCGGCCAGCGGCACCCTGCAGCAGAAGCTGCTGGACACCCTGTACGGTGATAGTTTCTTCTCGACACGGGGCCCCAAGAGCACCGGCCGCGAGCTGTTCAACCTCGGCTGGCTGCAGTCCCACCTGGCGCGCCTGCCCCGCTTCAAGCCCGAGGACGTACAGGCCACGCTGCTGGAGCTCACTGCGCGCAGCATCATCGAGTCCCTCCGGGCGGCACAGCCCAGGACTGATGACCTGCTGGTCTGTGGCGGCGGTGCCCACAATCGGCAACTGATGCTGCGTTTGGCTGCCCTGTTGCCGGGAACCCGTGTCAGCAGCACTGCAGATTTTGGCGTGGATCCGGACTGGGTCGAGGCAATGGCCTTCGCCTGGCTCGCTCACTGCTGCCTCGAAGGCATTCCCACCAATCGCCCCAGCGTCACCGGCGCCAGGGGGCTGCGCGTTCTCGGCGCTATCTACCCGGCCTGAGCCACAAATGAAAACGCCGCGCCCAGGGGCACGGTGTTTCTGTGTTCGGCCGGAAGGTCAGATCGAGAAGGACGAACCGCAACCGCAGGTGGTGGTGGCATTCGGGTTCTTGATGACGAAACGGGAACCCTCGAGGCCTTCCTGGTAATCCACTTCGGCGCCCGCAAGGTACTGGAAGCTCATCGGATCGACGACCAGGCTCACACCGTCGCGCTCGACAATGGTGTCATCGTCCGACACGTCTTCATCGAAAGTGAAACCGTACTGGAAGCCCGAACAACCGCCACCGGTCACGAAGACACGGAGTTTAAGGCGCGGATTGCCCTCTTCATCGATCAGGTTCTTCACCTTGTTGGCCGCACCTTCGGTGAACATCAGGGCTGAAGGGGTGAAGGTTTCGACGCTCATGCTGCAACTCTCCCGGCTTGACGCCGCCATACTGCGCTAAGGCGAGGCATTATCCGCTTACCCTAGAAAACTGGTCAACTATTAAGCGATTCGACACGGCCAACAGGCCGAAGTGCGACGCCGGCGAGCAAGTCGCCGGCGCCGATGGACATCAGGGCAGCAATGCTGCGTGGGACAGGCCCAGGCGCTCGTCGAGGCCGAACATGATGTTGAGGTTCTGAACCGCCTGGCCCGATGCGCCCTTGACTAGGTTGTCGATCACCGACAGCACCACCACCAGATCGCCGCCCTGGGGACGATGCACGGCGATACGGCAGACGTTGGCGCCGCGCACGCTGCGGGTTTCCGGGTGGCTGCCGGCGGGCATCACGTCGACGAAGGGTTCATTGGCGTAGCGCTTCTCGTACAGCGCCTGCAGGTCCACGCCCTTGTCCACGACGTTCGCGTAGAGGGTCGCATGGATGCCACGGATCATCGGCGTCAGGTGCGGCACGAAGGTCAGGCCGACCTGGCCACCGGCTGCGCGGCGCAGGCCCTGGCTGATTTCTGGCAGGTGGCGGTGACCTTTCACCGAGTAGGCCATCATGCTCTCGCCGGCTTCGCAGAACAGCGAGCCCACCTTGGCGCCACGGCCGGCGCCGCTGACGCCGGACTTGCAGTCGGCGATCAGTCGGCTGGTATCGGCCAGGCCGGCTTCCAGCAGCGGGATGAAACCAAGCTGGGTGGCGGTGGGGTAGCAGCCGGGAACCGCGATCAGGCGGGCGCCCTTGATGGCTTCGCGGTTCACTTCCGGCAGGCCGTAGACAGCCTCCGGCAGCAGCGCCGGGGCACCGTGGGGCTGGCCGTACCAGTTGGCCCATTCTTCGGCATCCTGCAGGCGGAAGTCCGCGGACAGGTCGATGACGCGAGTGCCGGCATCCAGCAATTCGCCGGCCAGGGCATGGGCGACGCCATGGGGCGTGGCGAAGAAGACCACATCGCAGGCGCCCAGGGTGGCCACGTCGGGCACGCTGAACGCGAGGTTGTCATAGTGACCGCGCAGGTTCGGATACATGTCGGCGACCTTCACCCCAGCCTCGGATCGCGAGGTGATCACCGCGACCTCTACCTGCGGATGCTGAGCCAGCAGACGCAGCAGTTCGACACCGGTGTAGCCCGTGCCGCCGACGATTCCGACCTTGACCATCACTTGCCCCTCAAAGAACCGATTGGAAAGCTGCCGATGATAAGGCCGCATCGGTCAGGGGCCAACCGCCGAGGTGACGTGCGGCCCATCCAGCCTCTACTATCCGGGCAATCTGCCCGATGGAAACCAACCCATGCTCTACCTGTGGCTCAAGGCACTGCACATCATCGCCGTCATCTGCTGGTTCGCCGGCCTCTTCTACCTGCCGCGCCTGTTCGTGTACCACGCCATGGCAGAGGACCAGCCCAGCCGCGAACGCTTCAAAGTGATGGAGCGCAAGCTCTACCGCGGCATCATGGGCCCCTCGATGATCGCCACCCTGGTCTTCGGCATCTGGATGCTCTACCTCAACTCCGCCTGGCTGAGCCAGGGCTGGCTCCATGCCAAGCTCACACTGGTGGTGCTGCTGATCGGCTATCACCATGCCTGCGGTTCGCTGCAAAAGCGCTTCGCCCAGGACGAAAACCGTCGTGGCCACGTGTTCTACCGCTGGTTCAACGAAGTCCCGGTGCTCTTCCTGATCGCCATCGTCGTCCTGGTGGTGGTCAAACCCTTCTGACCTGACAAGAGGATTGCCAGATGTCTCTGCCCGCCCTGCTCGATCAACGTCTGCGCTTGCCGGTCGTGGCTGCGCCGATGTTCCTGGTGTCCAACCCCAAGCTGGTCCTGGCGTGCTGCAACAACGGCATCGTCGGCAGCTTCCCGGCCCTGAACCAGCGGGAGAGCAGTGGCTTCCGCGCCTGGCTGGAGGAAATTGAAGCAGGCCTGGGGGAGGACGCCGCGCCCTTCGCGGTCAACCTCATCGTCCACCACAGCAACCCGCGCCTGCAGGCCGACCTGGCCATCTGCGTGGAGAAGCGCGTCCCGATCGTCATCACCAGCCTGGGCGCGGTGAAGGAAGTGGTGGACGCCGTGCACAGCTACGGCGGCCTGGTGTTCCACGACGTGACCACCCGCCGTCATGCCGAGAAAGCTGCGGAAGCCGGCGTCGATGGCCTGATCGCAGTTGCCGCCGGCGCCGGTGGCCACGCCGGGACCTGGAGTCCCTTCGCCCTGATCGCCGAGATCCGCCAGTTCTTCGACAAGACCCTGCTGCTCGCCGGCTGCCTCAACCACGGCCACGAGATCTTCGCCGCGCAGATGCTCGGCGCCGACCTGGCCTATCTCGGCACCCGCTTCATCGCCACCCAGCAAAGCGACGCCGAAACCCGCTACAAGCAGATGATCCTCGACGCCCGCGCGGCCGACATCATCCACACCCCGGCAGTCTCCGGCGTCCCTGCCAGCTTCATGCGCCAGAGCCTGGAAGCTGCTGGCTACGACATGAAGCGCCTCGCCGACAAAGGCGACATCAACTATGGCGAGAAGCTCAAGCCGGTGAGTGACGAGGCCAAGGCGTGGAAGACCGTGTGGTCCGCCGGCCAGGGGGTCGGCAATATCCGCGACCTGCCGACGGTGGACGAACTGATCGCCCGCCTCGACCAGGAATATCGCGCCGCACGCGACAAGGCCGGGCAACTGGAGCAGCGCTGGGCCCGATAAGGCGGCCCCCCATTACCGCTGCGGTGGCAACGGGTGGACCGAACCGTTTTTGCCCAAGACAACCTCTACATCCGCAGTGCCGCCCGGGAGCGCCTGGTCGGCCCCCTGGCGCGTCCCGAGCCCTATGGGATTTGTGCGCCAGGCCGCTTGTGCCGTGGGCCGTAGCGCAATTACGCTGTGCCATCATCATTTTCTGTCGTCGACAAGGATGCCCGCATGACCGAAGCCCGTTACAAGATCGTCTTCGATGGTCAGCCAATGCCCGGCGTGGCATTGGAAACCGTCAAGGAAAACCTCGCCCGCCTGTTCAAGAGCGACGCCGACAAGATCGAAAGCCTGTTTCGCGGCCGCAGCGTCGCCCTGAAACGCGACCTGGTGGAAGCCGAGGCGAACAAGTACCTGGCCGCATTGCAGCGGGCGGGCGCCAAGGTGCGCAAGGAGCAGGAGGCCTCCGCAGGGCTGAGCCTGGCGACCTCGGCGGACCACCCGGAACCGGCGACCGTTGCAGCTGAATCTACAGCCGCTGCCAACGAAAGCATGAGCTGCCCGAAATGTGGCCATGAGCAGCCGAAAGCCGCTGAATGCCGGGCCTGCGGCATCATCGTCGACAAGTACCTGGCCCGCCAGGCGCAGCTGGCCCAGGAAGCGCCCCGGGAAAGCACCTCCAACGACGGCAGCGTAGCCACTTCCCCCTACGCACCGCCCCAGGCCCAGGTGGGTGAGCAGCTACCGGAATATGGCGAACTGAAGGTCTTCGGCACCAGCGGCCGGATTGGCCGGGTTCGTTACCTCGGCTGGAGCATGGCGATGATGCTGGCCTTCCTGCCCATCGGCGGCGTGATCCTCGGCAGTTTCGCGCTTTCCGATGCCCTCGCCGGCCTGCTGACGATTGCCGCCTGCCTTGCGCTGGTGGTCGTGAGCGTCTGCCTCGGTGTACAGCGCCTGCACGACATGGGCTGGTCGGGTTGGCTCTGGCTGTTGAACTTCGTCCCTGTCGTCGGCAGCGTGTTCGCCCTGCTGATGCTGTTCATGCCGGGTACCGATGGCCCCAACCGCTATGGCCCGCCCCCGCCGCCCAACAGTCGCGCGGTGAAAGTGCTGGCCTGGCTGGTTCTTCTTGTGCCGGTTATCGGTATAGTCGCCGCCATTTCGATACCGGCCTACCAGGGCTACCTGATGCGCGCCCAGATGGGCGATGCCGCCAGCTTCGAGCAGCCCATCGAAGCCCCCGCCCTGGAACGCGAGTCCGCCGAGTAAGCAACCTCCCGGGGCCGGCGCTGTCCAACCCGGCCCCGTTACGGAGAACCTCCAGATGCCCCGTTATGCCCTGATCACCGGCGCCTCCAGCGGTATTGGCCTGGCCATGGCCGAGGCGCTGGCACGCCGGGGTCGGCACCTGCTGCTGGTGGCCCGGCAGCGGGATGTGCTGGAGAGCGTTGCTTGCGAGCTGACCCAGCGTTTCGGTGTGGAGGTGCTGTTCCGCTACTGCGACCTGGCCGAGCCCCTGCAGGTGTCCGGGTTGTTGATGGACCTGGAACAAGGGGAGCGGGAGATCGACCTGCTGGTGAACAATGCCGGCATCGGCACTTCCGGAGCCTTCGTCGACCAGGACTGGGGACGCGAGCAGGAGCTGATCGAAGTGAACATCCTCGCCCTTGCCCGCCTTTGCCACGGCATTGGTGGCCTGATGGCGCGCCAGGGCGGCGGCCAGATCCTCAATATCGCCTCGGTGGCCGGCTTCCAGCCCGGCGCCTGGATGAGCAACTACTACGCCAGCAAGGCCTACGTGCTGAACTTCACCGAAGGACTGCGCGAGGAACTGCGTCCGCGTGGCGTGAAAGTCTCGGTGCTGTGCCCGGGCCCGACTCGCACTGCCTTCTTCCGCGGTGCCCACATGCAGGTCGGCAGCCTGGAAGGCAGCAAGCTGATGATGAGCCCGGAGGAAGTGGCGCTGATCACCGTACGCGCACTGGAGAAGAACCGCGCCATCATCATTCCCGGCTGGCGCAACCGGCTGGCCGCCCTCCTCCCCCGTCTCGCGCCGCGCTGGCTGGTGCGCCGCGTACTGGGTCAGGTCATACGCCGCTTCGCCCAGCCCTGAGCGGCGTCAGTCGGCTTTCACGCAACGGCCGTTCGCCCAGGCCCGCAGGCTCGCAAGATGCTCAGCCATCAACACCGATAGCGGCGCGGTGCCCTTGATCTCACGCAGCAGCAGCGCCTGGTCGGCCGGGCATTGCTGGGCCTGCGCCGCATAGAGCATCCCCACCACCGCCTGCTCGATCTCCGCGCCGGAGAAACCATCGCTGGCGGCCACCAGTTGATGCAGGTCGAACTGTGCCGGGTCGAGTTCACGGCGCCCCAGGTGGATTCGGAAAATCTCCGCACGGACTTCAGGCTGCGGCAGGTCGACGAAAAACAGCTCGTCGAATCGGCCCTTGCGCAGCAGCTCCGGCGGCAGCCGGTCGATGGCGTTGGCGGTGGCCACCACGAATACCGGTGCCTTGCGCTCGGCCATCCAGGTCAGCAGCGTGCCCAATACCCGCTGGCTCACGCCGCCATCGTGGTCGCCGCTGGCCAGCCCCTTCTCCACTTCGTCCATCCACAGCACGCAAGGCGCCATCTGCTCGGCGAGCTTCAGGGCCTCGCGCAGGTTGCGCTCGGTCTCGCCGAAGAACTTGTTGTACAGGCAGGCGAAGTCCAGGCGCAGCAACGGCAATCCCCAGAGACCAGCGACTGCCTTGGCCGCGAGACTCTTGCCGCCGCCCTGCACACCGACCAGCAACACGCCCTTGGGCCGGTCCAGCGGCTTTTCCTCCAGCACCGCAGCCTGGCGCTCGGCCAGCCAGCGTTTGAGGTTGGTCAGACCGCCCACTTCGGCGAAGCGCGCCGTTTCGTATTCGAAGCTGAGTACGCCGTCCAGGTCCAGCAACTGGAACTTCGCCTTGTTCAGTTCCGGCAGGTCTTCCTGGGTAATGGCGCCGTCATCGCAGATCACATTGCGCGCCAAGGCGCGGGCTTCTCCGTGGCTCAAGCCACGCAGGTTCTTCACCACCTGCTGCAGGGTGCGATTGTCCGTACGGACCCGCGCGCCGCGATTGCGCTCGCTCCAGCGCGCTGCTTCCTCGCGGACGATGCTCAACAATTCATCCTCACTGGGCAGCGCCAGGTCGAAGCGCGCGGCATAGCGCTGCACCTCCGGCGGCAGCTTCAGGGCGTGGGACACCAGCACCAGCGTTGGCTTGTGATTGCCCTCGGCCATCGCTACTTCCTTGAGCAACCGCACCACCCTGGGGTTGTCGGCGAGGAAGGGATGCAGGTCGCACATCACGTACAGGTTGGGTTGCGGGTCGGCCTTGATCAGCCTGAGTGCGGTTTCCGGCTCGCGGCTGTCCCCTTCGCCCAGGCTGTCGCCACCGAACCCCAGCCGCTGGAGTCCCTCGCTGACCGCCCAGGTGAAGAGCCCGAGCCCGCGTTTGACCGCCAGGCTGGTGAGGGTTTCCAGCACCCGGCGCTCGTCCCAGGACTCGATAAGGATCAGCTTCACGCGCGAATCCAGCACCAGGCCGAGGTCGTGGATGTCGTTCTTCACAGGGGCTCCTTGAGAGGTTCGGCCGGCGCTGGCCGGGGCTTTCGCTCACCGTTAAACTCGGGACCTCTTATAACAGGCCGGAGAATTCCCGTGGACTGTCTGTTCTGCAAAATCGCCGCCGGGCAAATTCCCGCGCGCAAGCTCTATGAAGACGATCACGTCGTCGCCTTCCACGACATCGCGCCGCAAGCCCCCGTGCACTTCCTGGTAATCCCGAAGAAGCACATTCCCACCCTCACCGACCTCACCGAAGACGACAAGGCCCTGGTTGGCCATATCGCCTATACCGCCCAGCGTCTGGCGGCCGAACAGGGTTGCGGCGAAGGCTTTCGCCTGGTGATGAACTGCAATGAGCAAGGCGGCCAGACCGTCTACCACATCCACATGCATGTGCTTGGCCAGCGCCAGATGCATTGGCCTCCGGGCTGATCGGCCAGCGTCATCGGGGCGGGAAGCCTCCCGCCCGTCAGCCCCGGCCTGACGCCAGTCAAGCCTTGGCCATGGCCTTGCGGTAGAATGCCCGCCGACGTCCCACGGAGGTGCCGCATGGCCAGCGAACGTTCCTACTCCCCCGCCGACCGCCTGCTGTTGCAGGCCGATGCCGCACTGCGCACCCTGCTGCCGTTCACGGGCCAGCCATTTCGCCCGTCCCCGGCCGAAGGCCAGCCCGACGCCGAACTCAAGCCCGAGGATGCCCGCCATATCGCCGGCCTGATGCGCATCAACCATACCGGCGAGGTCTGCGCCCAGGCGCTTTACCAGGGCCAGGCACTGACCGCCAGGCTGCCTGAGGTGCGCGAAGCCATGGAGCACGCCGCCGAGGAAGAGATCGACCATCTGGCCTGGTGCGAACAGCGTATCCGCGAACTGGGCAGCCGTCCGAGCATCCTCAATCCGGTCTTCTACGGCCTGTCCTTCGGCGTCGGTGCCATGGCCGGCCTGATCAGCGATCGCGTCAGCCTGGGCTTCGTCGCCGCCACCGAGGACCAGGTGTGCAAACACCTCGACGAACACCTCGAACAGCTGCCGGCGGACGATGCCCGCTCCCGCGCCATCCTCGAACAGATGCGCATCGACGAAGAACAGCACGCCACCAGCGCCCTGGAGGCCGGCGGCCTGCGCTTCCCGGCACCGGTCAAGTTCGGCATGACCCTGCTCTCCAGGGTCATGACCAAGAGCACCTACCGGGTCTGATCCCCGCAAACGAAAAAAGGCGCCATCCGGCGCCTTTTTTTCTTTCCCGCGTCGAACCGCCTCAGTTGGGCATGTTGCGCGCGTAGAAGATTTCCAACATCTCGTGGCGGACGCGCGCCTCGACTTCCTTGCGCTGCTCCGCAGTCAGGTTGCGGGTGGCGTCGCCGAACAGGTAGTTATCCAGCTCGAAGTTCTTCAGCAGCATCTTGGTGTGGAACATGTTCTCCTGGTACACGTTGACGTCCGTCATCTGATAGGCGTCCCGGGTGTCCTCGGAGAGGTAGTTCTGGATCGAGTTGATCTCGTGGTCGATGAAGTGCTTCTTGCCTTCCACGTCACGGGTGAAGCCGCGCACGCGGTAGTCGACAGTGACGATGTCCGAATCGAACTGGTGGATCAGATAGTTGAGCGCCTTCAGCGGGGAAATCACGCCGCAGGTGGAAACATCGATGTCCACGCGGAAGGTGGCGATACCCGAAACCGGATGGATTTCCGGATAGGTGTGAACGGTGATGTGGCTCTTGTCCAGGTGCGCCAGGATGGTTTCCGGCAGCGGGCCCGGAGATTCCTCGATCTGGCTTTCGGTGGGCGTAACCGGTTGCTCGGAGATGAGAATGGTCACGCTCGCGCCCTGGGGATCGTAATCCTGGCGGGCGATGTTGAGGATGTTGGCACCGATGATGTCCACCACGTCGGTGAGGATCTGGGTCAGGCGCTCGGCGTCGTACTCTTCGTCGATGTACTGGACGTAGGCCTGCTGGTCCTCGGGGGTCTCCGCGTAGCAGATGTCATAAATGTTGAAGCTCAAGGTCTTCGTCAGGTTGTTGAACCCGTGGAGCTTGAGTTTGCTATTCACCGTTGAGAGCTCTCTTTGCATATGCGGCTCTGCCGCGTGGTTGAGCATGCCCGTCAGAAGCGCACGACACTTCTGCGTAGGACGGTTTACACCTCTTCGCGTTGGCGATTGTGGTCGTATTTTCGGGGCCCGGAGCCCCGGAATCCGGAAGGGGGCGAATTATGCAGTCGACGGGCGCCGTCTGCCAGAGTTTGCCGCGCAAATATGATGGCCGGATGTCGTTATCCGGCCATTCGTCGGAAGCTGCTATCAGGCGCCCAGTTCGACGATTTCGTAATCATGGGTGATCTCGACGCCGGCGCGGCCGAGCATGATCGAGGCGGAGCAGTATTTCTCGGCGGAGAGTTCCACTGCGCGCTTGACCTGGGCTTCCTTCAGGCCACGGCCCTTCACCACGAAATGCACGTGGATCCTGGTGAAGACCTTGGGGTCTTCGCTGGCGCGCTCGGCTTCGAGGAAGGCTTCGCAGCTCTCCACCGGTTGGCGGGATTTCTTCAGGATGGAAACCACGTCGAAGTTGGTGCAGCCGCCGAGGCCAAGCAGGAGCATTTCCATGGGACGCACGCCCAGGTTACGGCCACCGGCCTCCGGCGGGCCATCCATCACCACGGCATGGCCGCTACCGGATTCGCCAAGGAACATGGCTTCGCCAGCCCATTGGATGCGTGCTTTCATCGCCTGAAACTCCGCTTGAAAAAAGGTGCGGTAGCTTATCACAGCGCATTTTCCATTCCGGTTCTCAAATAGTTCCCGGGCAGGTGTTAGGTGCGTCGCAAAATCACATTGTCGAAACAGGGACGTCTGTTAAGCTGGCGCCGGTTTACTGGCACACTTGGCACCACAACAATTAAAAAATTGCCTGTTGGACAAAGGCTTACCTTCTCTTTTTCGGGACTCGGGCATGGTCGCAATTACCCTCACACCAAAAATAAAAAGCCTGGACAAACTACTGGCGCATTGTCACCGCCGCCGTTATACGGCCAAAAGCACCATCATCTATGCGGGCGATCGCTGCGAAACTCTCTTCTTCATCATCAAGGGCTCCGTCACCATCCTGATCGAGGATGACGATGGCCGCGAAATGATCATTGCATACCTCAATGCCGGGGACTTCTTCGGCGAGATGGGCCTGTTCGACAAGGAAGGCACGGAAAAGGAACGCAGCGCCTGGGTCCGGGCCAAGACGGAATGCGAAGTGGCGGAGCTGAGCTACGCCAAGTTCCGCGAACTCACCCAGCAGGACCCGGAAATCCTCTATGCCCTGGGCAGCCAGATGGCCGACCGCCTGCGCAACACCACGCGCAAGGTGGGTGACCTGGCCTTCCTCGACGTGACCGGCCGCGTGGCGCGCACCCTGCTCGACCTGTGCAAGCAGCCCGACGCCATGACCCACCCCGATGGCATGCAGATCAAGATCACCCGCCAGGAAATCGGCCGCATCGTCGGCTGCTCCCGCGAGATGGTCGGTCGCGTGCTCAAGAGTCTGGAAGAACAGGGGCTGGTGCATGTGAAGGGTAAAACCATGGTGGTCTTCGGTACTCGCTGAGGGTGTCGGGACCACAAACGAAAAAGCCGGCGCAAGCCGGCTTTTTCATCTCTGGAGATCGGCACCGGATCAGTCCGGATCGATGCCTGCTACCACAGGGTTGCGCTCGGGGAAGAACAGCCGGCCCAATTCGGCACCCGGCTCCTCGGCGCGCATGAAGGCCTCGCCCACCAGGAAGGCGTACACGCCGCTGACTTCCATCAGCTCCACGTCGGCACGGTTGAGGATGCCGCTCTCGGTCACCACCAGGCGGTCGCGCGGGATGCGCGGCAGCAGGTCGAGGGTGGTTTCCAGGCTCACCTCGAAGGTGTGCAGGTTGCGGTTGTTGATGCCCACCAGCGGGGTATCCAGGCAGTTCAGTGCGCGGTCCAGTTCTGCGGCGTCATGCACTTCCACCAGCACGTCGAGCCCAACCTCCTTGGCAGTCGCGGCCAGCTCCTTCATGCGGCTATCTTCCAGGGCGGAGACGATCAGCAGGATGCAGTCGGCGCCGATGGCACGGGCCTCGACCACCTGGTAGGGGTCGATCATGAAGTCCTTGCGGATGACCGGCAGCGAGCAGGCTGCGCGAGCTTGCTGCAGGTAGGCGTCGGCACCCTGGAAGAAGTCCACGTCGGTCAGCACCGAGAGGCAGGCGGCACCGCCAGCCTCGTAGCTCTTGGCGATCTGCGCCGGGTCGAAGTGCTCACGCAGCACGCCCTTGCTCGGGGAGGCCTTTTTCACCTCGGCGATCACCGCCGGCTCGTGGCGCTCGGCGCGCTCCAGCAGGGCACGGGCGAAACCACGGGGCGCGTCGGCGGCACGCGCCAGCGCCTCGATTTCAGACTGGGAAACGCGGGCACGGCAGACAGCCACTTCCTCGGCCTTGCGCGCCAGGATCTTCTCGAGAACGGTTGGGATGCTCACGCTTCATTCTCCACTCGGAACACCGCGGTAAAGGAGGCCAGTTCGTCCAGTTTCTCGCGGGCCAGGCCAGTGTCCAGGGCGTCCTGCGCCAAGCGCACACCTTCTTTCAGGCTGGACGCCAGATCGGCGGCGTAGAGCGCCGCGCCGGCGTTCAGCACGATCATGTCGGCGGCCTTCTGGCCATTCTCGGTCTGGCGCTTGCCCAGGGCGTCGCGGATCAGTTCAAGCGACTCCTGCGGGCTGCCGACAGTCAGGCCGATCAGGCTCTGGCTCCTGATGCCGAAGTCCTCGGGCTGGATCTGATACTCGGTGACTTCGCCGTCCTTCAGTTCGGCGACGTGGGTCGGCGCGGCGAGGCTCACCTCGTCGAGGCCGTCACGGGAATGAACCACCAGGATGTGCTCGCTGCCCAGGCGCTTGAGCACCTCGGCCAGCGGGCGGCACAGTGCCTGGCTGAACACGCCGACCACTTGGCGCTTAACCCCGGCCGGGTTCGTCAGCGGGCCAAGCATGTTGAACAGGGTGCGCAGCCCGAGTTCGCGGCGCGGACCGGCGGCGAACTTCATGGCCTTGTGGTGAACCTGGGCGAACATGAAGCCCACGCCGATGCACTCGATGCAGCGCGCCACCTGCTCCGGCTTGAGGTCCAGGTAGATGCCGGCGGCTTCCAGCACGTCGGCGCTGCCGGTCTTGCCGGACACCGCGCGGTTGCCGTGCTTGGCCACCTTGCCCCCCGCCGCAGCGACCACGAAGGTGGCTGCCGAGGAGACGTTGAAGATATTCGCGCCATCGCCGCCGGTGCCCACCACGTCGACCACGTGATCTAGGGTGGAGAGTTCGACGCGGGTGGCCAGCTCACGCATGACCGACACCGCACCGACGATCTCTTCGATGGTTTCGCTCTTCATGCGCATGCCCATGAGGAAAGCGCCGATCTGGGCGTCAGTGCACTGGCCGGTCATGATCAGGCGCATCACGTCCTGCATTTCTTCGGTGGTCAGGTCCAGTTGATTGACCACACGGTTCAAGGCTTCCTTGATATCCATCAGCGCACTCCACCGGTCTGCTTGAGGAAGTTGGCCAGCAGTTCATGGCCTTGTTCGGTAAGGATGGACTCCGGATGGAATTGCACACCCTCGATGTTCAGCGTCTTGTGACGCAACCCCATGATCTCGTCCACCGAGCCGTCGGCGTGCTGGGTCCAGGCGGTGACTTCGAGCACTTCGGGCAGGGTTTCCAGCTTCACCACCAGGGAGTGGTAGCGGGTAACGGTCAACGGGTGGTTCAGGCCTTCGAACACGCCCTGGTCCTTGTGGAACACCGGGCTGGTCTTGCCGTGCATGGCCTGGCGTGCCCGCACCACGTCGCCGCCGAAAGCCTGGCCGATACTCTGGTGGCCCAGGCACACGCCGAGGATCGGCAGCTTGCCGGCGAAGTGACGGATCACTTCCAGCGACACGCCAGCCTCGTTGGGCGTGCAGGGACCGGGGGAGACCACGATGCGCTCCGGGTTCAGCGCCTCGATTTCGGCGATGGAGAGTTCATCGTTGCGAATCACCTGCACGTCCGCGCCCAGCTCGCCCAGGTACTGCACCACGTTGTAGGTAAAGGAATCGTAGTTGTCGATCATCAGCAGCATGGTGCAATCCTCAGGCGTCGGTCTTGGCGGTCTGTTCGGCGAGGGCCACGGCACGGAACATGGCACGGCGCTTGTTCAGCGTCTCTTCCCATTCCAGTGCCGGAACCGAGTCGGCGACGATGCCGGCGCCGGCCTGTACGTGCAGTTCGCCGTCCTTGATGACCGCCGTGCGGATCGCGATGGCCGTATCCATGTTGCCGTTCCAGGCCAGGTAGCCCACGGCGCCGCCGTAGACGCCACGCTTGACCGGTTCGAGGTCGTCGATGATTTCCATGGCGCGGATCTTCGGTGCGCCGGAAAGGGTCCCGGCCGGCAGGATGGCGCGCAGTGCCGCCATGGCGGAGACGCCTTCCTTGAGCTGGCCGGTGACGTTGGAAACGATGTGCATCACGTTGGAGTAACGCTCGATCACCATCTTCTCGGTGACCTTCACCGAACCGGTGCTGGAAACGCGGCCGACGTCATTGCGGCCGAGGTCGATCAGCATCAGGTGCTCGGCGAGCTCCTTGGCGTCGGAGAGCAGGTCTTCTTCCAGCGCGCGGTCGGCTTCCTCGGTCGCGCCGCGCGGGCGGGTGCCGGCGATCGGGCGCACGGTGACCAGGCCATCCTCGACCCGCACCAGCACCTCCGGCGAGCTGCCCACGACGTGGAAGTCACCAAAGTTGAAGAAGTACATGTAGGGGGTTGGGTTGAAGCAGCGCAAGGCGCGGTAGAGATCGATGGGCGCGGCCTTGAAGGGGATCGACATGCGCTGGGAAATCACCACCTGCATGCAGTCGCCGGCCAGGATGTATTCCTTGATCTCCCGCACAGCCTGCTCGTAGTCCTCGCGGGTGAAGCTGGAGCGGAACTCCGGCTCGCCAGCGGCCGGCAGACTCGGGTCCACGCCCAGGCGCGGCACCACCGGCTGGCGCAGCTTCTGGCGCAGCTCCAGCAGGCGCGCCTGGCCCTGTTCATAGGCGTCGGGCTGGGTCGGGTCGACCAGGACGATGGCGTGCAGCTTGCCCGCCAGGTTGTCGAAGACGACCACCGCGTCCGAGACCATCAGCAGGATGTCCGGGGTACCCAGCGGATCGGGGTTCGGGCAGTTGGCCAGGCGCTTCTCGACGTAACGCACGCAGTCATAGCCGAAGTAACCCACCAGGCCGCCGTTGAAGCGCGGCAGGCCGGCGATGGGCGCCACCTGGTAGCGCTCCTTGAATGCTTCGACGAATGCCAGCGGATCCTCGCAGTCGTGGGACTCCACTTCGACGTCGTCGACACTGACGCTGACCTTCAGGCCGTGGGCACGCAGCACAGTGCGGCTCTGCAGTCCGATGATCGAGTAACGGCCCCACTTCTCGCCGCCCTGCACGGACTCCAGCAGGTAGGAATACGGGGTATCGGCGAGCTTCAGGTAGAGGGACAGGGGGGTGTCGAAATCCGCCAGTGTTTCGAACGCAAGCGGAATGCGGTTATAGCCTTCGGCGGCCAAACGCAGGAATTCTTCGCGGGTCATGATCAGCCTCGTGGGCGGGGAGCCCCGTGGGGCTCCTGGAGATGAAAACGTCGATGTGCAAGCAAGCGCGCCGGAGCATCCGGCCAGAATGAATTCAGGCGCGCCAGCGCCAACGGGCGATAGCCTTGATGATGCTCATTCCGGCTCGTGTGAGCCGATGCTTGCTGGAAACCACCACGTTTCTGTCTCGTTGAGGCGGATTGTAGGAGGAGTTCGGCGACATTAGCGCAGCGCCGTGGGCGGCGCAACCACCCGGAAGCAGCTCACGCAGGTCATCCACCACAAGGGCCGGCTCTTCTTCGGCGATGGGTCGACCGTGGTTGTAGCCATAGCTCAGCGCCACGCATTTCACCCCGGCGGCCTTGGCGGCGAGCACGTCGTTGCGCGAGTCACCGACGAACAGCGCTTCGCTGCGGCTGACCCCGGTGATGTGCATCACGTGGAGCAACGCGGCCGGGTCCGGCTTCTGCTGCGGCAGGGTGTCGCCGCCGATGATCAGCGGGAAGTAGCGCCCCAGCTTCATTTCGTCCAGCAAGGGGGCAACGAAGCGTTCGGGCTTGTTGGTGACCAGCGCCAGTTCAACGCCTTTCTTCTTCAGCCATTTGAGGGTTTCCGCCACCCCCGGATAGACCGTGGTCAGCGCATGGCTTTCGGCGTAAGCCTCCATGAACAGCTCCAGGCCGCGTTCAGCGTCGCTGTCGTGCACGGCGGAATGGTCGAGGCCGCCGGCCAGGGCGCGGCGCACCAGCACCCGGGCACCGTTGCCCACCCACTCGCGCACCCGCTCGACACCAGCGGCCGGCCGCCCCAGGGCGATCAGCATCTTGTCCACGGCTGCGGCCAGGTCCGGCACCGAATCCACCAGGGTGCCATCCAGATCGAACATCACCAGGCGCGGCAGGCGCCCGTCAAACAACCGCTGCAACGTGCCCATATCAGGCCTGGGCCAGTTCGGCGCGCATGGCGGCGATGACTTCGGCGTAGTCCGGGGCATTGAAGATGGCCGAACCGGCGACGAAGGTGTCGGCGCCCGCCGCGGCGATCTCACGGATGTTCTTCACGTTGACGCCGCCGTCGATCTCCAGGCGAATGTCGCGGCCGGAGGCGTCGATCAGGGCGCGGGCCTCGCGCAGCTTGCCGAGGGTGCCGGGGATGAACTTCTGCCCGCCGAAGCCGGGGTTCACGCTCATCAGCAGGATCATGTCAACCTTGTCCATCACGTACTTGAGCACATCCAGCGGGGTGGCCGGGTTGAACACCAGGCCCGCCTTGCAGCCGCCGTCGCGGATCAGCTGCAGGGAACGGTCAATGTGCTCGGAGGCTTCCGGGTGGAAGGTGATGTAGGTGGCGCCCGCCTCGATGAAGTCACCGATGATGCGGTCCACCGGCTTGACCATCAGGTGCGCATCGATCGGCGCGGTGATGCCGTACTTGCGCAGCGCCGCGCAGACCATCGGGCCGATGGTCAGGTTGGGTACGTAGTGGTTGTCCATCACGTCGAAGTGAACGATGTCGGCGCCGGCGGCGAGAACGTTCTCCACTTCCTCGCCCAGGCGGGCGAAATCGGCGGAAAGGATCGACGGAGCGATGGCGAAGGGCTGCATGGCTGACCTCAGGGGGAATCACGGTGGCGCGAATTGTAGCCGGGATGAATGGCGCGCGGGGATTCGACCGATGACCGAGGCGGGAGGGAAAAAAGCCTGCCCGCTACGGGGACACGGGCAGGCAAAGAAAAGATTGGACAGGCTTACTCCGGCATGGACGTGCGCAGGCGCTCGCTGCGGCCGCGCAGCCACTCCAGCACCAGCAGCAGGACGATGGAGAAGCCGATCAGCAGGGTCGCGGCGGCGGCGATGGTCGGGCTGAGGTTCTCGCGGATGCCGCTGAACATCTGCCGTGGCAGGGTGGCCTGCTCCGGACCGGCGAGGAACAGCGTCACCACCACTTCGTCGAAGGAGGTGGCGAAGGCGAACAGCGCCCCGGAGATCACCCCCGGCGCGATCAGCGGCAGGGTCACCTTGAAGAAGGTGGTCAGCGGCGGCGCGCCCAGGCTGGCGGCGGCGCGCACCAGGTTGTAGTTGAAGCCCTGCAGGGTGGCCGACACCGTGATGATCACGAAGGGCACGCCCAGTACCGCGTGTACCAGGATCAGCGACAGGTAGCTGTTGCCCAGGCCCAGCGGAGCGAAGAACAGGTAGCTGGCCACGCCGATGATCACCACCGGCACCACCATCGGCGAAATCAGCAGGCTCATCACCAGCGCCTTGCCGCGGAATTCGCCACGGGTCAGGCCGATGGACGCCAGGGTGCCGAAGACCATTGCCAGAAAGGTGGCCGCCGGGGCGACGATCATGCTGTTGGTCAGCGAGCGCATCCACTCCGCCGAGTTGAAGAAGTCGGCGTACCAGCGCAGGGAGAAGCCCTGCAGCGGATAGACCAGGAAGGTGCCGGAGTTGAACGACAGCGGCACGATCACCAGCACCGGCAGGATCAGGAACAGCAGCACCAGGCCGCAGAGGCTGCGCAGGGTGTAGAACCACACGCGCTCGACCGGGGACATGTAGGGACTCAGCATGAAGCTCTCTCCTCAGAATCTTTTTATTACCCCACCCTCTCCCGGCCCTTAGGGCCACCCTCTCCCGCACGCGGGAGAGGGGGATCGGATGGCCTCCTTTGGAGGCGTTCTCAACCCAGACGCAGACGGCCGGCGCCGACCAGCCAGGTGTAGACCACGTACAGCACCAGGGTGGCGAACAGCAGCATGCCGCCCAGGGCCGTGGCCATGCCCCAGTTGATGGTGGTGTTGGTGAAGAAGGCGACGAAGTAGCTGACCATCTGGTCGTTCGGGCTGCCCAGCAGCGCCGGGGTGATGTAGTAGCCGATGGACAGGATGAACACCAGCAGGCAACCGGCGCCTACGCCCGCCACGGTCTGCGGGAAGTACACCCGCCAGAAGCTGGCGAACGGGTGGCAGCCGAGGGAAATCGCCGCACGCATGTAGCTGGGGGAAATGCCCTTCATCACACTGTAGATCGGCAGGATCATGAACGGCAGCATGATGTGCACCATGGAGATGTAGACGCCGGTGCGGTTGAACACCAGCTGCAACGGCTGGTCGATCAGGCCGAGCTTGATCAGCGCCCCGTTGATCAGGCCACCGGACTGCAGCAGCACGATCCAGGCAGCGACGCGCACCAGGATCGAGGTCCAGAACGGCAGCAGCACCAGGATCATCAGCAGGTTGCTCTGGCGCGTCGGCAGATTGGCCAGCAGATAGGCCAGCGGGTAGGCGAGCAGCAGGCAAATGACGGTGATCACCGCGCCCATCCAGAAGGTACGGGCGAAGATGTCCAGGTAGATGGCCTGATCCGGCGTGGCCGGGGCAATCTCGCCCAGATCATCGATGCGATGGTCGAGGGAGGCCAGCAGATAATAGGGGGTCAGGTGGCTGGAATTGCGGCGGATCGCCTGCCAGTAGGCCGGGTCGCCCCAGCGCTCGTCCAGGCTCTCCAGGGCCTCCTTGTAGGAAGCCGGCTCGGTCTTGAACGGCAGTGCGCGTGCGGTCTTGGCCATCAGGCTGCGATAGCCGGCCAGTTCCATGTTCAGGCGCTTGGAAAGGTCGCCGATGGTCTGGTTCTTGCGCGCTGCGGCCAGGTCTTCGGCCAGCGCCTTGTACACCGGCTCGGCGGGCAGCGCCTTGCCATCCCAGCTGGAAATGGCGTCGACCGTGCGCGGCATGGAGCCGACCACTTCCGGGTTGTTCACGCTCTTGTAAAGCAGCGCGCCGATGGGCACCAGGAAAGTCAGCAAGAGGAAGATCAGCAGCGGCAGGATCAGCGCCTGGGATTTCAGGCGGTTCATCCGCTCGGCTCGGGCGAGGCGCTGCTTGAGGCTGGGGCCGGCGACCTCGTTCAGGGGCACTGCAGTGGCCATGGCGAACTCCGTTGGAACAGGGTTGGACTTTCAGCCCTTGGGTTATGTACGAAAACTGCCTGCGCTCGGTGATGCTTCGTTAAAAATCGGTTCGGAATGCTCATTAACAGTCGTTAACTCGGGTGCGAGCCCAGTCCGCTTCCTCACCAATTTTTGCCTCGCCTGACCTTCGCTCGACGACTTCTCGTACAAAACCTCGGGCCGGGGTGAGGAAAACGCCCCTCACCCCCAGCCCCTCTCCCGGTGGGAGAGGGGAATTGCGACGACCTTACTTGGCCGCCCAGGAGTTGAAGCGCTGTTCCAGCTGCTCGCCGTAGTCAGCCCAGAAGGTGACGTCCATGGCGACCTGGTCCTTGATGTTCTCCGGAGTGGTCGGCATGTCTTTGAGCAGGCTCTTGTCCAGCAGCGAAACCGCCTGGGTGTTGGCCGGGCCGTAGGCGATGCTCTCGGAGTAGGCCTTCTGCTGCTCGGGCTTGACCGTGAAGGCGATGAATTCCTTGGCCTTGTCGAGATCCTTGGCACCCTTCGGGATAGCCCAGGAGTCGAAGTCATAGATGCCGCCGGTCCACACCACTTTCAGGTTGCTTTCCTGCTGCACGGCAGCGATACGGCCGTTGTAGGCGGAGCTCATGACCACGTCGCCGGAAGCGAGGAATTGCGGCGGCTGGGCGCCGGCTTCCCACCACTGGATGCTCGGCTTGATCTCGTCGAGCTTCTTGAAGGCGCGGTCCTGGCCTTCCTTGGTGGCGAGCACGGTGTAGACGTCCTTCGGCGCAACGCCGTCGGCCATCAGGGCGAATTCCAGGGTGTACTTGGCACCCTTGCGCAGGCCGCGCTTGCCCGGGAATTTGTTCACATCCCAGAAATCGGCCCAGCCGGTGGGGGCGGACTTCAGCTTGTCGGCGTTGTAGGCGAGCACGGTGGACCATACGAAGAAGCCCACACCGCACGGCTGGAGGGCACCGGGGACGAAATCTTCGGCGTTGCCGAACTGGGCTGCGTCCAGCTCTTCGAACATGCCTTCATCGCAGCCACGGGACAGCTCGGGCGACTCCACTTCCACCAGGTTCCAGGAAACGCTGTTGGTGTCGACCATGGCCTTCACCTTGGCCATTTCACCGTTGTATTCGCCGGCGATGATCTTGTCGCCAGTGCTCTTCTGGAAGGGCTCGTAGAACGCCTTGACCTGCGCATTCTTGTTGGCGCCACCGAAGGACACCACGGTCAGGTCGGCCGCCATGGCCTGTGCGGCGCAGGCCAACCCGAGGGCGATGGCGGTGAGTTTCAGGGATTTCGACATTGTTGTTTTCTCCACAGTGCAGGGTTGCTAATGCGTTGGCGCTGCCGCGTCATTCCGCCAGAAGCGGGTCCAGTGCGCGGACGTGCTCCACTTGCCAGCCGAGCGGCACCACATCGCCTACCGCCAGTGCGGGGTCGAGCTCAGCAATAGGTTGCTTGACGAAGAAATCGGGCTTGCCGCAGACCTCCATGCGGATACGCACGTGGTCGCCCAGGTAGATGAATTCGGCGACGCGGCCGGAGAAGCGGTTCACGCAGCTCTCGCTGTGGCCGTTCAGGCGCACGCGCTCTGGGCGGATCGACAGGGTCACCGGCTCGCCCGGCTTGCCGACGTTGATCGCCAGCGCCTCGACCTTCTCGCCGCGGGCCAGGCGAACCACGCACTTCTCGCCGTCAAGGCTTTCCAGCTGGCCGCTCAGGCGGTTGTTCTCGCCGATGAAGTTGGCCACGAAGGTGTTCTTCGGCAGCTCGTAGAGCTCGCGCGGCGGGGCGATCTGCTGGATCTCGCCCTGATGAAACACGGCCACGCGGTCGGACATGGTCAGGGCTTCGCCCTGGTCGTGGGTCACGTAGACCACGGTCACGCCGAGGCGCTGGTGGATGTGCTTGATCTCCATCTGCATGTGTTCACGCAGCTGCTTGTCCAGCGCACCGAGGGGTTCGTCCATCAGCACCAGCTGGGGTTCGAACACCAGGGCGCGGGCCAGGGCGACGCGCTGCTGCTGGCCGCCGGAAAGCTGGCCGGGGTAGCGGTTGCGGAAGCTGTCCAGCTGGACCATGGACAACGCGCGCTTGACCCGCTCGCTGGCGTCGGTCTTGCTCATGCCACGCACCGTGAGCGGGAAGGCCAGGTTCTCGGCCACCGTCATGTGCGGGAACAGCGCATAGTTCTGGAACACCATGCCGATGTCGCGCTTGTGCGGAGGCACGTTGTTGATGGAGCGACCGGCCAGGAGGATTTCGCCGTTGGTGGGGGTTTCGAACCCGGCGAGCATCATCAGGCTGGTGGTCTTGCCGGAGCCGGACGGCCCGAGCAGGGTGAGGAATTCGCCTTTGCGAATATCCAGGTTGAGGTCTTTGACGATCAGGGTCTCGCCGTCGTAGCTCTTCTGCACGCCGCGAAAGCTGACCAGGATGTCGTTGCCTTGTGTCTCGGCCATAACGCACCTTTATTTTTGTGTCTGCCGTAGATCAAAGCCTAGAGAAGGCGGCAAACCACGCAAATCGGGCGTTATGAGAGATTGCTATAAGGCTTGGAGAGGATTTTTTGTAGGAATTGCCCTACAAATCTTAGTGTCATTGTCGGACATTCACAGCAGCTTATGCTCCACGGCGTACTTCACCAGATCGGCTACCGAGTGCAATCCGAGCTTCTGCATCAGGCGCGCCTTGTGGGTGCTCACGGTCTTGCTGCTGACCGCCAGTTGCTGGGCGATTTCGTTCACCCCCTCGCCGCGCACCAGGCGCTCGAACACCGAGAACTCACGCTCCGACAGCAGGGTATGAGCCGGCCGGGCGTCGGTCAGTCCCACTTCGAAGACCATGCGGTCGGCCAGGTCCGGATCGATGTAACGGCCGCCTGAGGCCACCTTGCGGATCGCGGTGAGCAGCAGGGACGGGTCGCTGTCCTTGGTGGCGTAGCCGGCGGCGCCGATCTTCAGCGCCCGCGCCGCCATCTGCGCTTCGTCGTGCATGGACAGCACCAGCACCGCCGGCGGATTGCTTAGGGCGCGGATGCGCGGAATGGCTTCCAGACCGTTCACGCCGGGCATGGAGATGTCCAGCAGCACCACTTCGCAGGGCGTCTGGCGCAGCGCTTCCATCAACTGCTCGCCATTGCCGGCCTCCCCCGCCACGCAAAGGTCCTTGGCCAGGCCGATGAGCTGTTTGATGCCCTCACGGACGATAGTGTGGTCTTCAGCCACCAGTACTCGGATCACGCCACCTTCTCCTTATTCAACGCCACGCGCACACAGAGGGTGGTGCCCTCGCCCGGCTGGCTCTCGATCTGCAGACTGCCGCCCAGCATCAGCACGCGCTCGCGCATGCCCACCAGGCCGAATGATCCACCCCCCTTGGCGCTGGTATCGAAACCACGGCCATCGTCGCTGATGCGCAGGCAGATCATGCCGTCCTCCACACTGAGGCTTACCGCAACAGTATGCGCCTCGGCATGGCGCATGACGTTGGTCAGCGCCTCCTGCAGAACACGGAACAGGCCCACCGCCTTGGCATCGGACAGCTTTGGCAGCTGCTCGGGCACCTCCACCAGACAGGGAATATGGGTGCGAGTCTCGAAGCGGCGCGCCTGCCATTCGATGGCCGAGGCGATGCCGGCGTCGAGGATCGGCGGCCGCAATGCAGTCGCCACATCGCGCACCAGCTGGAACAGGTGGGCAATCAGCCGCTTCATGCTGTCCAGGCGCTCCTTGAGTCCGGCGTCGAGCTCGGCGTAGGCCAGTTCGCACATGGAAGTCTCCAGCTTGAGCACCGTGAGCACCTGGCCGAGTTCGTCATGGACCTCCCGGGCGATGCGCGCCTTCTCTTCCTCACGCACGCTTTCCAGGTGCGCCGACAGCTCGCGCAACTGGGCGCGGGAAGCTCCCAGCTCCAGTTCGATCTGCTTGTTGCCGGTGATGTCCCAGACCACACCGTCCCAGACCGCGCGGCCGTCATCGAAGACCCGGGCACTGGCCTTGATGTCGGCCCAGCGCAGCTCACCGTCGCGGGTGAGGATGCGCCCCTGCCAGTGCCAGTCGCGATCGCCGTCCAGCGCCTGCATCTGGCTTTCCCAATAGTTCTCACGGTCGTCGGGATGGACCAGGCCGCGGATGCCACGCCCCGTGTCCAGCAGCTCGCTGGCGCTGTAGCCCACCAGGCCCTCGCTGCCTTCGCCGATGAAGGCGAAGGCCGACGCTGCGCCGGCCTTCGGCCGCTCGAGACGGAACACCAGGCCGGGCACGTTGGATGCGATGCCCTTCAGGCGCGCCTCGCTCTCTTCGAGTGCCTCGCGGGCGCGGCGGCGCTCGGTGGCGTCGGAGAGGAACACCACCAGGTATTCGGAAGAACCGAAGCGCAGGAAACTCAGCGACACATCCGCCGGCAGCCAGCTTCCGTCAGGGCGCAGGCAGCGGGTCTCGAAGCTCAGCGGCCCCTCGTCGCTGTTGCGCACACGGCGCCAGAGATCGAGCCAGCGGTCCATGTTCAGTTCGGGCTGGAAGTCGACCAGGGGGCGCTCCGCGAGGCTGCCCGGCGCATAGCCGAGCATCTGTTCGGCGGCACGGTTGGCGTAGCGCACGTGACTGTCCCAGTTCACCCAGAGGATGCCCAGGGTGCTGTGGTCGATGGAGAACTGGGTGAGACGCAGGGCCTCTTCTGCCGCTTCGCGCACCTGCAGGGCGTGGCGCGCATCCAGCAACTGCCGCTCCAGCCGACGCCGCTGCCGGCGCAGCCAGGTGATGATGGCTGCGGCAGCGAGCAGCAGCACGCCCAGCAACAGGCTGAGGTTCTGCCAGAAACCCGCGGACTCACCCAGGCGCGGATACTTCGGCTGCAGCCAGCGCTCGTGGAGCTGCTCGAGTTCCTTGGCCGGCAGGCTGCGCAGGGCAATGTCGATGACCGCGGCCAGCTCCGGCCAGTCCTTGCGCGAGGCGACCCGCAGCAGCTGCGGGAATCCGATATCGCCCACCACCGCCAGCCCGGCGAACTCCTGCTCGCGGGACAAGCGGCTGAGCTGGGCCTCATCCACCACGGCGTAGCGCACCTGCTCGGCGAGCAGCGCCTGCAGCGCCTGCCGCTCACTGGCCATGGGTTTGAGCTCGAGATTGGTATAGGTGACACGCAGGTAATCGGCCACCGCGCTGGGCTGGCGCAGGGCTACGGGCGACGTGGCATCGAGCTGTTCCAGATCCACCGCCGCGCTGCCCTCCCGCTCCCCCACCAGCAGCTGGGAAACCCGCAGGTAGGGGTCGGAGAACAACCACAGACGCAGGCCGGCAGGCGTCTGGCCAAGGCCCGGCGCCAGGTCGATCTGCCCGCCGCGCAGGGCCCGTTCCAGTTCGGCCTGGCTGTCGTAGGTACGCCAGATCAGCTCCACGCCCATGTCCCTGGCCAGCCAGTTCATCAGCTCGACGTTGGCGCCCGATAGTTGCTGCAGACGGCGATCCAGCTGGACATAGGGCGCCTGGAGCACGGCGCCGACACGCAGCTGGGGATGATTCTCGAGCCATTGCCGCTGGTTTTCGTCCAGGGACAGATGGCTCGGCGCGGCCAGAGCGGACATCGCCAGGCTGCACGCAAACAACAGGGAAAGGAGCACACGGATCATGGATGGCCAACCGCAACCGGAGGAAACAGCCGACATACCTTACTCCAGCGGTGGCACACCATGCGAAGGCCTGGCCTGACAAATGCACAACGAGCCATTAGGCTCCTGCTTCCCAGCTTGACCAGGAAGCCCTCGATGTCCCGCGCCGTTCGCCCTGCCCTCGCAGCCCTTTGCCTCGCCCTGCTGCCCACTTCCCCCGTGCTGCTGGCCGAAGAAGACGTAGCAGCGAAGGAGATTGCGCCAGCAGCGGAGCGAGCGCCCCTGGAAGAACGCAGCCGGGAGGCAGCAAGCGGCCTGGAGCGCCAGCTACCCGCGCGCGAGCACCAGCGACTCAAGGCCGGCGAGGAAAGCTTCCTCGTGCTTTGGCAGCCCGCGAATGTCGATGAGCCCAGCGGACTGGTGATTCTCCTTCCCGGCGAAGGCGAGAGCGCCGACTGGCCCGAGGCTGTAGGGCCGCTGCGGCGCGAGCTGCCGGACGCCGGCTGGAGCACCCTCGCCCTGACCCTGCCGGACCCCAGCGGCGACCCGCTGCCGCCCCGCCCCCTGAAAACCGAGGAGCCGACCCGGGCGGAACCGGCAGTAAGTCCGGAGAAGGCTGAAGAGGACGGCCCCGCCAATACCGAACAGGCCGGCAGCGCCGAACCCGATACCGATCCGGCGCCTCCGCCGCTGTCCCGCGATGCCATCCAGAAGGCCCAGACCACGCGCATATTCGCCCGCATCGACGCCGCGCTGGCCTTCGCCCGCCAGCAGAAACCCGGGTCAATCGTGCTGCTGGGGCATGGCACCGGCGCCTACTGGGCGACGCAGTACCTCGCGGCCAACGAACCGAAGGACGTGCGCAACCTCCTGCTGGTGGCAGCGCAATTGCCGGTTGGCTACGAGCCTGCGCTGGAGGACTCGCTGCCCGCGCTGAAGCTGGCCACTGGCGACTTCTATTACAAGGACCAGCCCACAGACCGCGACGCCGCCCTGCGCCGCCTGCACGCGAGCAAGCGGCAGAAGCACCCGGCCTATGTCCAGGTCGCCATGAAAGGCCTGCCGGCTGATCGACGCATCGAACAGGAGCAGCTCATCCGGCGCATTCGCGGCTGGCTGAGCCAGCATCTGGAAGCGGACGCCAGCAAGGCGCCATCCAGGGCCGCCGCAGGTCCCTCGATCTAGACAGGAACCCGGCGCGAGCCACCCCGAGGGGCGCTTCAGCGGAAGCCGTGACGCTCGCGGATCAGGTTGTAGGCGCTGTGCAGCTCGCGGGTGCGGTCGGTGGCGGCACGCACCAGGGCCGGGCTGGCACCCGAGCCGGCGAGCTTG
Organism: Metapseudomonas phytobenefica; assembly: GCF_043392685.1. Classification (NCBI taxonomy): domain Bacteria; kingdom Pseudomonadati; phylum Pseudomonadota; class Gammaproteobacteria; order Pseudomonadales; family Pseudomonadaceae; genus Metapseudomonas; species Metapseudomonas phytobenefica. Next base: position 29,753 of record NZ_JBHZGM010000006.1, read on the forward strand.
TCCGGATGGTTCTGGCTGAGCAGGCGGCGGTAGGCACGCTTGATCACCGCCGGCTCGCAGTCGGCAGTCACCCCCAGCAGGATCAGGGCCTCCTTGTAGCTGTTGCCGCGCCTGGGGGGCAGGCCATGGGGAATGTCGTAACCGGCCCCCAGCGCCTCGACCCGGGATGCCGGAAGGCCGAGCCAATGCCCCCACTGGAGGATGAGTTCCCGCTCGCGCTGGCCGATCCGGCCATCGGCTGCGGCCATCTGCCAGCAACTGCGCAGCAGGCGCTCCACGGCCAGACGCTCGCCCTTCAGCACGCGCAGGCTGGGCTGCAGATTGTCGCTGCCGGCCTTGCCACGGTTGAAGGCCGCAATGGCCCGACGGGCCCCGACGTCATCCAGGCCGATTCGCTTCATTTCCAGGCGCGCCTGCTGGATATGGGCTTCCTGCACCCGTCCATCGCTCTTGGCCAGGCGGCCGAGCAGGACGAACAGCAGATCCTGCTCTTCGATGGCGGGATCGCCCCGCAGGCGCGCGCGCAGGTCGCCCCAGGATTCCAGCTGCAGGCGCCGGTCGAACACCTGGCCCAGCAGCGCACCGAGCATGGCGCCCGGGATGCTCGCCAGGGCGAAGCCGGCAACAACGCCGATCAGAGTGCCGGGCCAGACCAACTCAGGCCTCCGCCGTCAGCAGGCGTTCGACTTCCGCCAGGCGCTCGTGGGTGCCGACATCCACCCAGCGTCCGGCGAAGTACTCCCCGCTCACCAGGCCGGCAGCCATGGCCTGGCGCAGCAGCGGCGCCAGCTTGAAGGCGCCGGGCTGGCAGTCCGCGAACAGGCGCGGATGAAGTACGGCAATGCCGCTGTAGGTGAGGCTGGGCTCCCCCTCCAGCGCATCACTCACACGCTCGCCCTCGAGACGGAAGTCGCCGCGCGGATGGTGGGCCGGATTGTCCACCAGCACCAGGTGGGCCAGGCCATGCAGCGGTTGCCGCAGGCGGCGGAAGTCGAAGTCAGTCCAGACATCGCCATTCACCACCAGGAAGGGTTCATCCCCCAGCAGCGGCAGCGCGCGAAAGATGCCGCCGCCGGTTTCCAGGGGTTCGCCCTCGGCGGAATAGCGGATGGACAGGCCGAAGCGCGCGCCATCGCCCAGGTGATCCTCGATCTGCTGGCCGAGCCAGGCATGATTGATCACCAGTTCGCGAATGCCGGCCTCCGCCAGCGCCCGCAGATGGAACTCGATGAGCGGCGTGTCGGCGGCGCGTACCAGCGGCTTCGGGGTATGCAGGGTCAGGGGGCGCATGCGCTCGCCCTTGCCCGCCGCGAGAATCATGGCCTTCATTGGGCGATGGCCTCGTCCCGGGGCAGGCTGGAGAGCAGCTCACCCAGCTCGGCCAGTTCCGGACGGCGCTTGATCACTGCATCTATATAGGCAAAGAAGCGCGGCACATCGCCCAGGTACTTGGGCTTGCCGTCGCGATGGCAGATGCGGGCGAAGATGCCGATGACCTTGAGGTGGCGCTGCACGCCCATCAGGTCGCTGGCGCGGCGGAACTCGGCGAAATCGGCCTGGACCGGAATCCCGGCCGCGCGGGCCTGGACCCAGTAGCGTTCCAGCCAACCGGCAACGCGTTCCTCAGGCCAGCTGAGGAAGGCGTCCTTGAACAGGCAGGTGACGTCGTAGGTGACCGGACCGTAGACCGCGTCCTGGAAATCCAGCACGCCCGGGTTCGGGGTACTCAGCATCAGGTTGCGCGGCATGTAGTCGCGATGCACCAGCACCTGGGGCTGGGCCAGGGCGCTGCCGATCAGCAGGTCGGAAATGCGCTGCCAGGCCGCCAGGCGCTCGCCTTGCAGCTCGATCCCCAGGTGACGCTGCAGGTACCACTCGGGGAACAGCTGCAGTTCGCGACGCAGCAGGGCATCGTCATAGCTGGGCATGGGCACGTCGAGGCTGCGTTGCTGGAACGTCAGCAGCGCCTGCAGGGCGTCATCGAACAGTGCATCGGCGTTTTCGGCATTGATGACGTCAAGGTAGGTCTGGCGTCCCAGGTCATCGAGGACCAGGAAGCCCTGCTCGACATCGGCAGCCAGGATGCGTGGCACGTGCACGCCCGCCTCGGCGAGCATGCCGGCCACCTTGACGAAGGGGCGGCAGTCCTCGCGCGGCGGCGGCGCGTCCATCAGGATCAGGGTGCGGCCGTCGGCCTCCCAGCGGAAGTAACGACGAAAGCTCGCGTCGCTGCTGGCCGGAACCAGCGTGGCGGCAGGCACGGGGCCCCAGCCTTCATCAGCGAACAGGGTGGGCAACTGCTGGTCCAGCCATTGGCTCAGCTGCTGAAGGCGCAGGTCTTCATGGTGCATCGGGTGGTCTCCGGCGGCGCTAGCCGTTGTGCGGGTCATGCTTTATTATCCAGCATCTTTTTCAGCCCATCGAGAGGCGTGCGGCCCAGCGGGCCGAAGGCGCGCAGGAAGCCCGGACTAATAAGATGGCAGTAAGATCCCCCGCGTTTCGTAGAAAGTTCCCCCTGCTGGTGACCGGCAGCCTGCTGGCCCTCCAGCCAGTAGCCACCTCGTTCGTCATCGCCGCAGAGCAGTTCGACTGCAAGGCTTCCGCCACTGGCGGCTGGGCCTGTGCGCCCAAGGCCAGCGCCGAGAGCCTGCCGCCGCGCCCGGTGCACAGCGACAGCGCCGTGAGCTCGACCATTGGCGTCGCGCCCCAGGCCGGCGAAGGCGGTGAAGCCCAGGGCGGCAAGCCGACCCTGGTCACCGAGGCCGAAGGCAAGGGCCTGGTCTCCCGCAGCGCCGATTACAGCCACCTCGACTGGGTGCCGCGCGACAAACTCACCCCCGCGCAACTGGCCGAAGCCGGCCCCTATTGTGCCGGTGCCTATGTCGAGCCGACGCGTCCGGGCATGGACGACGACACTCCGCTGGAAGATGCGCCGACCTACATCTCCGCCAAAGCCTCGCGCTACGAGCAGGAAAAGCAGATCGCCACCCTCGCAGGTGATGTCGTCCTGCGCCAGGGCAGCATGCAGGTGGAGGCCGACGAAGCCAACCTGCACCAGGCGGAAAACCGTGGCGAGCTGGTCGGCAACGTCAAGCTGCGCGACAAGGGCGCCCTGGTGGTCGGCGACCACGCCGAACTGCAACTGGACAACGGTGAAGCCAAGGTCGACAACGCCGAGTACGTCCTGCACCAGTCGCACACCCGCGGCAGCGCCCTGTACGCCAAGCGACAGGAAGACGCGATCATCCGCCTGAAGGACGGTACCTACACCCGTTGCGAACCGGGTGACAATGCCTGGCACCTGAAGGGCAACAACATCAAGCTGAACCCGGCCACCGGCTTCGGCACCGCGACCAACGTCACCCTGCGGGTCAAGGACATTCCGGTGTTCTATACCCCGTACATCTATTTCCCGATCGACGACCGTCGCCAGTCCGGCTTCCTGCCGCCGACCATCGGCAGCAGCAGCGACACCGGCTTCCTGCTGGTCACGCCGTACTACTTCAACCTGGCGCCGAACTACGACGCCACCCTGTACCCGCGCTACATGGCCAAGCGCGGCCTGCTGATGGAAGGCGAGTTCCGCTACCTGACCCGCAGCAGCGAAGGCCAGCTTGGCGCCGCCTACCTCGACGACAAGGAAGATGAGCGCAAGCTCATGTCCGAGTACGAGAAGAAGCGCTGGCTGTACAGCTGGAAACACACCGGCGGCCTGGACTCCCGCCTGCTGGCCGAAGTCGACTACACCGACATCAGCGACCCGTACTACTTCGAGGACCTGGACACCGACCTGGGCGTGGACACCCCCACCTACGTCAACCAGCGCGGCACCCTCACCTATCGCGGCAATACCTACACCGCGAAGCTGAATGCCCAGGCATACGAGTTGGCGACCATCACCGACATCACGCCCTACGACCGCCTGCCGCAGATCACCATGGACGGCGCATTGCCCTTCCAGCCCGGCGGCCTGAACTTCGCCTACAAGACCGAGTTCGTGCGTTTCGACCGCAACCTGCGCGACGGCCTGTTCACCGATATCGATGGCGTTACTTCACCCTGGAACGACAACAACCTGCGCGGCCTGGCTCGCGCCAATGGTGATCGTACCCACCTGGAGCCCGGCGTCAGCCTGCCGATGAACTGGACCTGGGGCTACCTCAAGCCGCAGGTCAAGTACGCCTATACCCAGTACGACCTTGACCTGGACCAGCAAGGCAAGAACACGCTGCTGGCCGAGCAGACCTTCCATGGCAGCCAGGATCGCCAGGTACCGATCTACAGCCTGGACAGTGGCTTGTTCTTCGACCGCCAGACCCAATTCTTCGGCAAGAACTACACCCAGACCCTGGAGCCTCGGCTGTTCTACCTCTACGTACCGGAAGAGGACCAGACCGACATCCCGCTGTTCGATACCGGCGAACCCACCTTCAGCTACTCGTCGCTGTGGCGTGACAACCGCTTCTCCGGCCGCGACCGCATCGGCGATGCCAACCAGGTTTCCCTGGGCGTGACCAACCGCTGGATCGAGTCCAATGGCTTCGAGCGCCAGCGCTTCAGCATCGGCCAGGCCTTCTACTTCCAGGACCGCAAGGTGCAACTGCCCGGCATCGACTTCCACGATCGTGCCGACGCCCAGGCCTCTGTTTCGCCCTACGCGCTGGAATACCTGTACCGCTTCAACCGCGACTGGCGCATCAACTCGACTTTCAACTGGGACCCGGATACCCATCGCACCCGCTCCGGCAGCGCGATGTTCCACTACCAGCCCGAGGACAACCCGAACAAGGTGGTCAACGCCGGTTATCGCTACCGAAACGACACCATCCGCTTCGACCAGTCCACCGGTAACTGGGTCGTGGGCGGCGGCGACTTCGGAACCCCCGGCTCGCCGAACTTCATCAAGGACTACTACAAGATCAGCCAGCACGACTTCTCGGTCATCTGGCCGATCGTCCCGCAATGGAGCGCCCTGGCCCGCTGGCAGTACGACTACAACCGCAACCGTACCCTGGAAGCCTTCGGCGGCTTCGAGTACGACAGCTGCTGCTGGAAGCTGCGCCTGATCAACCGCTACTGGGTGGACTACGACGAGTTCGACCAGACCCCCGACACCACCAACGAAAGCGGCGACCGCGGGATCTTCCTGCAAATCGTCCTGAAGGGCCTCGGCGGCATCGTTGGCAACAAGGCCGAAGGCTTCCTGGAAAAAGGCATTCAAGGTTACCGTGAACGTGAAGACCAAGCTCTCTGATTGTCTGCGCCCGCTGCTGTTGGGCGCCCTTCTCCTCGGCGGCCTCGCGCACGCCGAGGTTCGCACCATCGACCGCGTGGTCGCCATTGTCGATAACGATGTGATCATGCAGAGCCAGCTGGACCAGCGCCTGCGTGAAGTGCAGCAGACCATCGCCAAGCGCGGCGCCTCGCTGCCGCCCGAGAATGTGCTGAGCCAGCAGGTGCTGGAACGCCTGATCATCGAGAATATCCAGCTGCAGATCGGCGACCGCTCCGGCATCCGTATCGCCGATGAAGAACTGAACCAGGCCATCGAAGCCATCGCCCAGCGCAATGGCCTGACGGTCGACCAGTTCCGCAGCGCCCTCGCCCGTGACGGTCTGTCCTATGAGGACGCTCGCGACCAGGTTCGCCGCGAAATGGTCATCAGCCGCGTCCGCCAGCGTCGCGTGGCCGAGCGTATCCAGGTCACCGACCAGGAAGTGCAGAACTTCCTCGCTTCCGACATGGGCAAGATCCAGCTGTCCGAGGAATTTCGCCTGGCCAACATCCTGATCCCGGTACCGGAAGGTTCCTCGCCGAGCACCATCCAGGCAGCCGAGCGTCAGGCCGTGGAGCTGTATCAGCAGCTCCAGCAAGGCGCCGACTTCGCCCAGCTGGCGATTTCCCGCTCCGCCGGCGAAACCGCACTGGAAGGCGGCGAGATCGGCTGGCGCAAGGCCGCCCAGCTGCCGCCGCCCTTCGATGGCATGATCAGCGCCCTTGAGGTCGGCCAGGTGACCGAGCCGGTCCGTACCCCGGGCGGCTTCATCATCCTCAAGCTGATGGACAAGCGCGGTGGCGACACCTTGGTTCGCGACGAAGTGCACGTCCGCCACATCCTGCTCAAGCCCAGCGAGATTCGCAGCGAAGCGGATACCAAGCGTCTGGCCGAGCGCCTGTACGAGCGCATCCAGGCCGGCGAAGACTTCGGCGAGCTGGCCAAGAGCTTCTCCGAAGACCCGGGTTCTGCCCTCAATGGCGGCGATCTGAACTGGATCGACCCTAACGCTCTGGTTCCGGAGTTCCGCGAAGTCATGGCCAGAACCCCTGCCGGCGAGCTTTCCAGGCCGTTCAAGAGCCCCTACGGCTGGCATGTCCTGGAAGTGCTGGGCCGCCGCGCCACCGACAGCAGCGAGAAATTCCGCGAGCAGCAGGCCATCAACATCCTGCGCAACCGCAAGTACGACGAGGAACTGCAGGCCTGGCTGCGCCAGATCCGCGACGAAGCCTACGTCGAAACCAAGCTGTAAGTCGCCAGGTCCAGTCCGGCGCGCTGGCGGTACAATCACCGCCAACGCGCTGGACACCAAGCAAGGACCCGGAATGAAACCTCTCCGCTTCGCCCTCACCCCAGGTGAACCCGCCGGCATCGGCCCCGACCTTTGCCTGCTACTCTCCCGCTCCGCCCAGCCCCACGCCCTGATCGCCATCGCCAGTCGCGACCTGCTCGAGCAGCGTGCCGCCGAACTGGGCTTGTCGATTCAGCTGATCGAAACCGATCCATCCCACCTGCCGGAAGCTCCGGCTCCTGCCGGCAGCCTCTACGTCTGGGACACGCCCCTGCGAGTCGCAGCCAGGCCGGGCCAGCTGGAACCGGAGAACGCCGGCTATGTGCTGGAAACCCTGACCCGCGCGGGACAGGGCTGCCTCGACGGACTGTTCGCCGGAATGATCACCGCCCCTGTGCACAAGGGCGTGATCAACGAAGCGGGCATTGCCTTCTCCGGCCACACCGAATTTCTCGCCGATCTGACCGCAACCCGGCAGGTGGTGATGATGCTGGCCACTCGCGGCCTGCGCGTGGCCCTGGTGACCACCCACCTGCCACTCAAGGATGTCGCCGCCGCCATTACGCCCGACCGGCTCCAGCGCGTCAGCCGTATTCTCCATGCGGACCTGGTGAACAAGTTCGGCATCGCCCAACCGCGCATCCTGGTCTGCGGCCTCAACCCCCATGCCGGCGAAGGCGGCCACCTGGGCCGGGAAGAACTGGAGGTCATCGAGCCGACGCTCGAAGGGCTGCGCGAAGAGGGTCTGAACCTGGTTGGCCCGCTGCCCGCCGACACCCTGTTCACCCCCAAGCATCTGGAGCAGTGCGACGCCGTGCTCGCCATGTACCACGACCAGGGGCTGCCCGTGCTCAAGTACAAGGGCTTTGGCGCGGCGGTGAACGTCACCCTGGGCCTGCCGATCATCCGCACTTCGGTGGACCACGGCACCGCGCTGGATCTGGCCGGCACCGGGCGTATCGACTGCGGCAGCCTGGAAGTCGCCCTGGAAACCGCCTACCAGATGGCGGCCAGCAGTCGCTGAGGCTGCAAGCTGCAAGCTGCAAGCTGCAAGCTGCAAGCTGCAAGCTGCAAGCTGCAAGCCAATCAGCGTGCCGTACAGGGCCTCAGCTGATAAGCTTCGCGCCTTTGCATTTTCGCTTTACGCTCTTGCTTGATGCTTGCAGCTTGAAGCTTGGAGCTCCCCCATGTCCGAATACCAACACCGCGCGCGCAAGCGTTTCGGCCAGAACTTCCTGCATGACGCCGGCATCATCCACCGCATCCTGCGCAGCATTCACGCCCGCGCGGGCGAGCACCTGCTGGAGATCGGGCCGGGCCAGGGCGCGCTCACCGAAGGCCTGCTGGCCAGCGGCGCCCAACTCGACGTCGTCGAACTGGACCTGGACCTGATCCCCATCCTGAAGCACAAGTTCGGCCTTCTGCCGAACTTCCGCCTCAACCAGGGCGATGCGCTGAAGTTCGACTTCCGCCAGCTCGACGCCGAACCCCACAGCCTACGGGTGGTGGGCAACCTGCCGTACAACATCTCCACCCCGCTGATCTTCCACCTGCTGGACCACGCGGACCTGATCCGCGACATGCACTTCATGCTGCAGAAGGAAGTGGTGGAGCGCCTGGCCGCCGAGCCCGGCGGCGGCGACTGGGGCCGGCTGTCGATCATGGTCCAGTACCACTGCCGCGTGGAGCACCTGTTCAACGTCGGCCCGGGCGCCTTCAATCCGCCGCCCAAGGTGGATTCGGCCATCGTGCGCCTGGTCCCCCACGAAGTCCTGCCGCACCCGGCCAAGGATCCCGCCCTGCTGGAACGCGTGGTGCGCGAAGCGTTCAACCAGCGTCGCAAGACCCTGCGCAATACCCTCAAGGGCCTGCTGGACGCTTCCGCCATCGAAGCCGCAGGCGTCGACGGCGGGCTGCGCCCCGAACAGCTCGACCTGGCTTCCTTTGTCCGCCTGGCTGATCAACTGGCTGCCACCAGCGCGACCCCCTAGACTCCAATTCCAGCAATTCGAGAACTTTCGCGTGTCCGATTCCCCTTACAAGGTCGACGTCAGCGTCGTCACCCGCTTCCTCCCGGAACAATCGCAGCCGGACGAGAACCGCTTTGCCTTCGCCTACACCGTGACCATCCAGAACAACGGCGAGCTGCCGGCCCAGTTGCTCAGCCGCCACTGGGTGATCACCGATGGCGACGGCCATGTACAGGAAGTCCGCGGTGCCGGCGTGGTTGGGCAGCAGCCGCGAATCGAACCGGGTGCCAGCCACACCTACACCAGCGGTACCGTGATGGCCACGCGGGTTGGCAGCATGCAGGGCAGCTACCAGATGGTCGCTGACGACGGCAAACGCTTCGACGCCATCATCGCCCCCTTCCGCCTGGCCGTTCCGGGCTCGCTGCACTGAGGACACCGGCATGACGGCTTATGCAGTGGGCGACGTCCAGGGTTGCCTCGATCAACTGAAGTGCCTGCTGGAACAGGTGCGCTTCGATCCGGCCAAGGACGAACTCTGGCTGGTGGGCGACCTGGTCAACCGGGGCCCCAAATCCCTGGAAACCTTGCGCTTCCTTTATTCCATCCGCGACTCGGTGGTCTGCGTGCTCGGCAACCACGACCTGCACCTGCTGGCCGTGGCTAACAACATCGAGCGGCTGCGCAAGGCCGACACCCTGCGCGAAATCCTCGAAGCGCCCGACCGCGCCGATCTGCTGGACTGGCTGCGTCGGCAGAAGCTGCTGCATTACGACGAACAGCGCGACGTCGCCATGGTCCACGCCGGGATTCCGCCCCAGTGGTCGCTGAAGAAGGCCCTCAAGCGCGCCGCGGAAGTCGAGGAAGCCCTGCAGGACGACGCCCGCCTGCCGCTGTTCCTCGATGGCATGTACGGCAACGAGCCGGCCAGGTGGGACGGCGACCTGCACGGTGTCACGCGCCTGCGGGTCATCACCAACTACTTCACCCGCATGCGCTTCTGCCGTGCCGATGGCACCCTGGACCTCAAGTCCAAGGAAGGCCTGGATACCGCGCCCCCCGGTTTCGCCCCCTGGTTCAGCTACCCCGAGCGCAAGACCCGCGGGCAGAAGATCATCTTCGGCCACTGGGCGGCGCTGGAAGGCAAGTGCAACGAGCCCGGCCTGTACGCCCTCGACACCGGCTGCGTCTGGGGCGGCGCCATGACCCTACTGAATATCGACAGCGGCGAGCGCATCAGCTGCAGCTGCAAGGAGAACCGCCATGAGTGAATTCCAGCGCATCGCCCCCGAACAGGCCCAGGCCCTTCGCGAACAGGGCGCCGTGGTGGTGGACATCCGCGACCCGCAGAGTTTCGCCCTCGGCCACATCAGCGGCGCGCACCACCTGGACAACTACTCCTTGGCCGACTTCATCGCCAAGGCCGACTTCGACAAGCCGCTGATCGTCGCCTGCTACCACGGCAACTCCAGCCAGGGCGCGGCCGCCTATCTCGCGCATCAGGGCTTCTCCGAGGTCTATAGCCTCGACGGCGGCTTCGAGCTGTGGCGCAGCGTCTATCCCGGGGAAGTTGCCCAAGGCAACGTCGAGTAAAAATTTTTCGGCGCGGCGCAACGCCGCGCTATCTCTGGCCTGGCGCCACTTCCCCGACGGACGGTAATCCCCTGTTATCGCTCCGCCACGCTTGACGTTGCCGATAACGAACTACTCTTAGCTCAGGCCATCCAAAAAAGGGGAGAGCCGGTACACCGGTTCCGGGCCATCGGCAGCGACCATTCAGGTGTTCTGGGGGATTTTCATCAGCCGACCGTCTCCGGCTGACTGCCCGCACCCGCATAACCGACCCCGCGCCGGCTTCCTGATTCCAGCGAGGTGACGTCATGAGCATTTTCAGCCACTTCCAACAACGCTTCGAAGCGACTCGCCAGGAGGAATATTCCCTTCAGGAATACCTGGATCTGTGCAAGCAGGACCGCAGCGCCTACGCCACCGCCGCCGAACGCATGCTCATGGCAATCGGTGACCCGGAGCTGCTCGACACTTCGACCGACCCGAGGCTGTCGCGGATCTTCTCCAACAAGGTCATTCGCCGCTATCCGGCCTTCGCCGACTTCCACGGCATGGAAGAGTGCATCGACCAGATCGTGTCCTACTTCCGCCATGCCGCCCAGGGCCTGGAAGAGAAGAAACAGATCCTCTACCTGCTGGGCCCGGTCGGTGGCGGCAAGTCGTCCCTGGCGGAGAAGCTGAAGCAGTTGATGGAACGCGTGCCCTTCTATGCGATCAAGGGGTCACCGGTGTTCGAATCGCCCCTGGGGCTGTTCAATGCCGATGAAGACGGCGCCATCCTCGAGGAGGAGTACGGCATCCCGCGTCGCTACCTGCGTACCGTGATGTCGCCCTGGGCCACCAAGCGTCTGAACGAACTGGGCGGGGACATCAGCAAATTCCGCGTGGTGAAACTGTATCCGTCGATCCTCAACCAGATCGCCATCGCCAAGACCGAGCCGGGCGACGAGAACAACCAGGACATCTCCGCGCTGGTGGGCAAGGTGGATATCCGCAAGCTGGAGGAATTCCCGCAGAACGACGCCGATGCCTACAGCTACTCGGGCGCCCTGTGCCGGTCCAACCAGGGCCTGATGGAATTCGTCGAGATGTTCAAGGCGCCGATCAAGGTCCTGCACCCGTTGCTGACCGCCACCCAGGAAGGCAACTACAACAGCACCGAGGGACTGGGCGGACTGCCGTTCAACGGCATCATCCTGGCCCACTCCAACGAATCGGAATGGCACAGCTTCCGTAACAACAAGAACAACGAGGCCTTCATCGACCGGATCTACATCGTCAAGGTGCCCTACTGCCTGCGCGTCACCGACGAAATCAAGATCTACGACAAGCTGCTGGTCAGCAGCTCCCTGGCCCACGCCCACTGCGCCCCGGACACCCTGCGCATGCTGGCGCAGTTCTCCGTGTTGTCGCGCCTGAAGGAGCCGGAGAACTCCAACATCTATTCGAAGATGCGCGTCTACGACGGAGAAAACCTCAAGGACACCGATCCCAAGGCCAAGTCGATCCAGGAATACCGCGACGCGGCAGGCGTGGACGAGGGCATGAATGGCCTGTCGACCCGCTTTGCCTTCAAGATCCTTTCCAAGGTGTTCAACTTCGACCCCCACGAAGTGGCGGCCAACCCGGTGCACCTGCTCTATGTACTGGAGCAGCAGATCGAGCAGGAACAGTTCCCGGCGGAACTGCGTGAACGCTACCTGCGCTACATCAAGGAATACCTGGCGCCGCGCTACATCGAGTTCATCGGCAAGGAAATCCAGACCGCCTACCTGGAGTCCTACAGCGAATACGGCCAGAACATCTTCGACCGCTACGTGCTCTACGCGGACTTCTGGATCCAGGACCAGGAATACCGCGACCCGGAAACCGGCGAGATCCTCAACCGTGTAGCCCTGAACGAGGAACTGGAGAAGATCGAGAAACCGGCCGGCATCAGCAACCCGAAGGACTTCCGCAACGAGATCGTCAATTTCGTGCTGCGCGCCCGGGCCAACAACAACGGCAAGAACCCGAGCTGGCTCAGCTACGAGAAGCTGCGCGTGGTCATCGAGAAGAAGATGTTCTCCAACACCGAGGACCTTCTGCCGGTCATCAGCTTCAATGCCAAGGGCAGCAAGGAGGAGCAACAGAAACACAACGACTTCGTCAAGCGCATGGTCGAGCGCGGCTATACGGAGAAACAGGTACGCCTGCTGTCCGAATGGTACCTGCGGGTACGCAAGTCGCAGTAAAACAGTCTCAAGCTGCAAGCCTGGAACATGCACGCCGGAGGCGCCGTCACACGCGGCGTCCTCCGTGCCTTGCAGCCTGAAGCTCCCCGGAGGGGTCTATGAGCTACGTCATCGACAGGCGTTTGAACGGCAAGAACAAGAGCACGGTGAACCGCCAGCGGTTCCTGCGCCGTTACCGCGACCACATCAAGAAGGCCGTGGAGGAGGCCGTCAGCCGCCGCTCCATCACCGACATGGAGCATGGCGAACAGATCAGCATCCCCGGCCGCGATATCGACGAACCCATCCTGCACCATGGCCGTGGCGGCAGGCAGACCATCGTCCATCCCGGCAACAAGGAATTCACCACCGGTGACCGCATTCCCCGTCCCCAGGGCGGCGGTGGAGGCCGTGGCGGTGGCAAGGCCAGCAACCAGGGCGAGGGGATGGATGACTTCGTCTTCCAGATCACCCAGGAGGAATTCCTCGACTTCATGTTCGAGGACCTGGAACTGCCCAACCTGGTCAAACGCCACCTCACCGGCGCCGACACCTTCAAGACGGTGCGCGCCGGTATCAGCAACGAAGGCAACCCATCGCGGATCAATATCGTCCGCACCCTGCGCTCGGCCCACGCGCGGCGCATCGCCCTCTCGGGCAGCAGCCGCAGCAAGCTGAAGGCAGCCAAGGAAGAACTGGAGCGCCTGAAGCGCGAGGAGCCGGACAATTTCGGTGACATCCAGGAACTTGAAGCGGAAATCGCGAGACTTCGCGCCAGGATCGAGCGTGTTCCCTTCCTCGACACCTTCGACCTCAAGTACAACCTGCTGGTCAAGCAGCCCAATCCGTCCTCCAAGGCGGTGATGTTCTGCCTGATGGACGTCTCCGGCTCCATGACCCAGGCCACCAAGGACATCGCCAAACGCTTCTTCATTCTCCTGTACCTGTTCCTCAAGCGGAACTACGACAAGATCGAGGTCGTGTTCATCCGCCACCACACCAGCGCACGCGAAGTGGACGAGGAGGAATTCTTCTACTCCCGGGAAACCGGGGGCACCATCGTTTCCAGCGCGCTGAAGCTGATGCAGGAGATCATGGCCGAGCGCTACCCCATCAATGAATGGAACATCTACGCCGCCCAGGCCTCGGACGGCGACAACTGGAACGACGATTCACCCATCTGCAGGGATATCCTGATCAAGCAGATCATGCCGTTCGTGCAGTACTTCACCTACGTCGAGATCACCCCGCGCGAGCACCAGGCACTGTGGTACGAATACGAACAGGTCTGCGAAGCGTTCGCCGATACCTTCGCGCAGCAACAGATCGTCTCGGCGGCGGATATCTACCCGGTGTTCCGCGAGCTGTTCCAGCGCAGGCTCGTGACCTGAGGGGAGGCGTGAAATGACTGCCAGCAAGAAGGAACGCAAACCCATTTCCACGGGGTCGGAATGGACCTTCGACCTGATTCGCGCCTATGACCGCGAGATCAGCCGGATCGCCGAGCGCTACGCGCTGGACACCTACCCGAACCAGATCGAAGTGATCAGCGCCGAGCAGATGATGGATGCCTACGCCTCGGTCGGCATGCCCATCGGCTATCACCACTGGTCCTACGGCAAGCACTTCCTCGCCACCGAAAAAGGCTATTCGCGGGGCCAGATGGGCCTGGCCTACGAGATCGTGATCAACTCCGATCCCTGCATCGCCTACTTGATGGAGGAAAACACCATCACCATGCAGGCGCTGGTGATCGCCCATGCCTGCTACGGCCACAACAGCTTCTTCAAGGGCAACTACCTGTTCCGCACCTGGACCGACGCCAGCTCGATCATCGACTACCTGGTGTTCGCCAAGCAGTACATCGCCCAGTGTGAGGAGCGCCACGGCATCGACGCGGTGGAAGACCTGCTGGACTCCTGCCACGCCCTGATGAACTACGGGGTGGACCGCTACAAGCGCCCCTACCCCATTTCCGCCGAAGAAGAACGGCGCCGACAGAAGGAGCGCGAGGAGCACCTGCAGAAGCAGATCAACGACCTCTGGCGCACCATTCCCAAGGGCAGCGGCAAGGGCAGCGAGAAGGACAACCAGCGCTTCCCGGCCGAACCGCAGGAAAACATCCTTTACTTCATCGAGAAGCACGCGCCACTGCTGGAACCCTGGCAACGGGAAGTGGTGCGCATCGTGCGCAAGATCGCCCAGTACTTCTATCCGCAGCGCCAGACCCAGGTGATGAACGAAGGCTGGGCCACCTTCTGGCACTACACCATCCTCAACGATCTGTACGACGAGGGTCTGGTCACCGACGGCTTCATGATGGAGTTCCTGCAGTCGCACACCAGCGTGGTCTACCAGCCGCCCTTCGACAGCCCCTATTACAGCGGCATCAACCCTTACGCCCTGGGTTTTGCCATGTACCGCGACATCCGCCGCATCTGCGAGGAACCCACGGAGGAAGACCGGCGCTGGTTCCCGGACATCGCCGGCAGCGACTGGCTGTCCACCCTGAAATTCGCCATGAGCAGCTTCAAGGACGAAAGCTTCATCCTGCAGTTCCTTTCACCCAAGGTGATCCGCGACTTCAAGCTGTTCAGCATCCTCGACGACGACCAGAAGGACGAGCTGTACGTCCCGGCTATCCATGACGAGCAGGGCTACCGCTTGATCCGCGAAATCCTCGCGGCCCAGTACAACCTCGGCAACCGGGAGCCCAACGTGCAGATCTGGAGTGTGGACCGCCGCGGCGACCGCTCGCTGACCCTGCGCCACCAGCAGCACGACCGCAAGCCGCTGGGTGACTCGACGGACGAAGTGCTCAAGCACCTGCATCGCCTCTGGGGCTTCGATATCCACCTGGAAACCCGCAACGGCGAGCAGATCACCGGGAGTCATCATGTCCCCCCAAAGGGGGAGCGCACTGAGGACGGGGAATACCCGCGCCTGGACCTGATCATTCCACCCATTTGACCGGTTGAGCGCATGCCCGGCCCGCACCGGGCATGCGCTTCCGCCCAATGGGAGCCGCCCTCAGATGCGCCTGAGCGCCCCCGCTTGCCAGTCGCCAACACCGGTCCCAGCCTCTCCCGCGATGGCGCCGAGCGGCTGGAAAGCGCCATGCACGCGCTCGTCGCCCAGCTCCCTGCCGCCCGCCAGGCTGCTATCCTCCGCAGCCACGGAGGCAAGCCATGCAGATATACAAAGTGGGCGGAGCGGTTCGCGACCGCCTGTTGGGTCGCGAGGTGATCGAGAACGACTGGGTAGTGGTAGGCGCCACGGCCGAAGAAATGCTGGAGCAGGGCTACCGCCCGGTGGGTGCGGACTTCCCGGTGTTCCTGCACCCCCAGAGCGGCGAGGAATACGCCCTCGCACGCACCGAACGCAAGAGCGGGCGCGGCTACGGCGGCTTTACCTTCTACGCCACCCCGGATGTGACCCTGGAACAGGACCTGATCCGCCGCGACCTCACCGTTAACGCCATGGCCGAAGACGACCACGGCAACTTGATCGACCCCTATGGCGGCCAGAAAGACCTCGCCGCCCGCGTGCTGCGCCATGTCTCCCCCGCGTTCGCCGAAGATCCCCTGCGGGTATTGCGTGTCGCGCGCTTCGCTGCGCGCTATGCGCCACTGGGCTTTACCGTCGCCGAGGAAACCCTGGCGCTGATGCGACGGATCGCCGAATCCGGCGAACTGGGCGCCCTGACACCGGAACGCAGCTGGAAGGAAGTCTCCCGCGCCCTGATGGAACCGCGCCCGGACGTGTTCATCCAGGTCCTGCGCGACTGCGGTGCCCTAGCTGCCTGGCTGCCCGAAGTGGACCGTCTGTTCGGCGTGCCGCAGCCGAAGAAGCACCACCCCGAGGTGGACTCCGGCATCCATGTGCTGGCGGTGCTGCGCCAATGCGCGGAACACCAGCAGCCGCTCACCGTGCGCTGGGCCTGCCTGCTGCATGACCTGGGCAAGGGCCTGACCCCGGAAGAGGAATGGCCGCAGCATATCGCCCACGAAAAGCGCGGCCTGAAACTGATCAAGGCGGTGAATGAGCGCTGCAAGGTTCCCCGGGATTGCCAGGAACTGGCGCTGCTGGTGGGCGAGTACCACACCCATGCCCATCGCGCGCCGGAACTGCGCCCGAGCACATTGCTGGAGTTGCTGCAAAGCTTCGACGTCTACCGCCGCCCCCAGCGCTTCGAAGAGTTCGTCGCCGCCAGCGAGATGGATGCCCGCGGCCGCACCGGCCTGGAGCAGCGCGACTACCCCCAGGCCGCCTACCTGCTGGGTGCGGCGGCCGTCGCCCGCGCGGTGACGGCGCAGCCACTGCTGGAAAAGGGCTTGAAGGGGGCCGAACTGGGTGAAGCGCTCAAGGGCGAGCGCCTCAAGGCCCTGAAGGCTTACAAGGAAGGCTGCGGGAAGTCCTGAACCAGCTCGGCGGGCGTCAACTCGACGCCCCGCCACGAGAAGGCGACCGGCCAGAGCACCTGCTGGATGGAGGCGCCCTGCCACAACTCCGCAAAGGAGCGACGCTCGCCAGGGTGCAGCGCCTCGGGTGCCAGCAGCGCCAGGGGCCAGAGCACGAAGGCGTTCTTCAGCACCTCGGGGCGCGGCAGAACCAGGCCATCGAAATTGCCCACGCGATCGCCATACAGCAGCACGTCGATATCCAGTGGCAGGCCCTTGCGGCCCGGCGCGTAGCGGCCGTTGTCGGCCTCGATCTCCTTGAGCCGGCGATCCAGCTCATGGAGCGACAGGTCGGTGCGGGCAACCACCACCAGATTGAAGAAATTCCCACTCTTGATACCAACCGGCAGGCTCTCGAACACCGCCGAGCAGCGTATGTCCTGAAGGAAACCGGCCAGGGCTTCGAGACCGGCGGTGAGATTGCGCTCGCGCTCGATGTTGCTGCCGAGGCCGAGGTAGATAGTGGTCAGCGACATCCGCGCTCGATCTCCACGCCAACGCTGCTGGCCGCAGCTACCGCGCCAGGCTTGTGCAACTTCAGGCGGACCCAGGGAATGTTGAACTCGGCCATCAGCAGGGCCACCAGGCGCTCGGCGAAGGTTTCCACCAGGAGAAACTGCGCTTGGGCGGCGAAGGCCTGGATGCGCTGGGACACGGCCGCGTAGTCGAGTGCCTTGTCCAGGTCATCGCCCGCGGCGGCCGGGCGGTTGTCCCAGCCCAGTTGCAGGTCCAGGCGCAGGCACTGGCGAATGCTGCGCTCCCAGTCATAGGCACCGATTACGGTGTCGACTTCCAGACCTTCGATGAAAACCGTGTCCACGTTAATGCTGCCCCGCTAGAATCGGGACTTCCTCGCCCCGGAATGGATACCATGTTTTGGCTGCTGGCGACTCTCGCCTACCTGCTCGGATCGTTGTCCTTCGCCATTCTGCTCAGCCGTCTGTTCGGCACGGGCGACCCGCGTGCCCAGGGCTCCGGTAACCCTGGCGCCACCAACATGCTGCGGGTGGCAGGAAAGAAACTGGCGATCCTGACCTTGCTCGGCGACCTGCTGAAAGGCCTGCTGCCGGTACTGGTCGCCCGCTACTGCGGCTTCGACATCCAGCAACAGGCCTGGATCGGCCTGGCCGCGGTGCTCGGACACCTTTATCCCCTGTACTTCCGCTTTCGCGGCGGCAAGGGCGTCGCCACCGCCGCCGGCATGCTGCTGGGGCTCTATCCCCCGGCCGCGCTGCTGGCCGTCAGTGTCTGGCTGCTGACCTTCCACCTGACCCGCACCAGCTCGCTGGCAGCGCTGATCGCCACGCCGCTGACCCTGCCACTGCTGGCCTGGCAGCAACCCGGCGCACTCCTGCCGATGACAGTGCTGACCGGACTCATTGTCTGGCGCCATCGCGGAAATCTACGCGACCTTTTCGCCGGACGCGAACGGCATTTCTGATCAACTGAAGGAAATCGGCTC
Source organism: Metapseudomonas phytobenefica (assembly GCF_043392685.1). Lineage (NCBI taxonomy): Bacteria > Pseudomonadati > Pseudomonadota > Gammaproteobacteria > Pseudomonadales > Pseudomonadaceae > Metapseudomonas > Metapseudomonas phytobenefica. The sequence goes on from NZ_JBHZGM010000006.1 coordinate 47,993, forward strand.
AACCAGCCGTCAGACAGCGGGTAGCTGCTCCATCGGCCAGCGTGCATGCACACCGATCGCCGGACCATCCTGCTGCCCCGCCAGCAAGCGCTGACAGCCGGCATAAGCGATCATCGCGCCGTTATCGGTGCAGAAACGCGGCCGTGCGTAGAACACTTCGCCCTTCATCTCACCAAGCATCCTGCCCAGCGACTGACGCAGCGACTGGTTGGCGCTGACGCCACCGGCGATCACCAGACGCTTCAGGCCGGTCTGCTTGAGGGCGCGCTTGCATTTGATGGTGAGAGTCTCCACGACCGCCTGTTCAAAGGCCAGCGCGATGTCGCAACGGGTTTGCTCACCGTCGTCCCCAGCATTGCGGCACTGCTGCCAGGTGTTGAGGGCGAAGGTCTTGAGGCCGCTGAAGGAGAAATCCAGCCCCGGCCGATCGGTCATCGGTCGCGGGAAGGTGAAGCGACCGGGCGTACCGTTCTGGGCCAGGCGGGCGATCTCCGGGCCACCGGGGTAGCCGAGGCCGATCAGTTTGGCGGTCTTGTCGAAGGCTTCACCGGCGGCATCGTCCACCGATTCGCCAAGCAACTGGTAGCGGCCGATGCCATCCACCCGCACCAGCTGGGTGTGGCCGCCGGACACCAGCAAGGCGACGAACGGGAACTGCGGCGGCTGCTCTTCCAGCATGGGGGCCAGCAAGTGGCCTTCCATATGGTGCACGCCGAGCGCCGGCACCCCCCACGCGAAGGCCAGAGCCTGGGCGCAGGAGGCTCCCACCAACAGCGCGCCCACCAGGCCGGGGCCGGCGGTATAGGCGATGCCGTCGATGTCTTCGGGTTTGCGACCGGCCCCCTCCAGCACCTCGCGCAGCAGCGGCAGCAGGCGCTTGACGTGGTCACGGGAGGCCAGCTCGGGTACGACGCCGCCGTAGACCCGGTGCAGGTCGATCTGACTGAACAGCGCGTCGGCCAGCAGGCCGCGCTCACTGTCGTAAAGGGCGACGCCGGTTTCGTCGCAGGAGGTTTCCAACCCCAGCACTAGCATGGGTACGAGCCTTTCTGGCCTGGCAAAAGAAGAAGGCGCGAATCATAATCGCCGCCCCTTGTGCCGACTAGCGGTTTTCGACTGAAGGCTTTGCATTCCGTGCCTTGAGGCGTTAATATCCGCAGCCCTTGAAATCCGACGCGCCACCGAGCCAGCTTTTGCCGGAATGCGTCGACCATTCGGTAATTGATGAAGGTACGACCTGGATGCCAGCCGTCAAAGTAAAAGAGAACGAACCCTTCGACGTAGCCCTGCGTCGTTTCAAGCGCTCCTGCGAAAAAGCCGGCGTACTGGCCGAAGTTCGCAGCCGTGAGTTCTACGAGAAGCCCACTGCCGAGCGCAAGCGCAAGGCCGCCGCTGCGGTCAAGCGTCACGCCAAGAAAGTGCAGCGCGAGCAGCGCCGCCGCGAGCGCCTGTACTGAGTTAACAGGCTCTGCCGCACGCTCAGGCATCGCCCGGCTCCAGCCGGGCGTTTGCATAATGGGCACACGGAAGACTCCGCTTCGCCTTGGCGAATGGCGGAGTCTTTTGCTTTCCAGCTCAAGACTCCCGCCTCCGGGCGCGAGTATGCTTTGAACCTCCCCGCGTCCCGAGCACCCTATGGCTGGCCTGATCCCCCAAGGCTTCATCGACGACCTGCTGAATCGCACCGACATTGTCGAAGTGGTCGGCGCGCGCGTGCAGCTGAAAAAGGCCGGCAAGAACTACACCGCACGCTGCCCCTTCCATAACGAAAAGACGCCCTCCTTCAGCGTCAGCCCGGACAAGCAGTTCTATTACTGCTTCGGCTGCGGCGCCGGCGGCAACGCCCTCGGCTTCATCATGGACCACGACCACCTGGACTTTCCCCAGGCGGTCGAGGAACTGGCCAAACGCGCCGGCCTGGAAGTACCCCGGGAGGAAAGCGGCCGCAGCAGAGGCCCGCGCCAGCCCAGCGATTCCCCGCTCTACGCACTGCTCAGTGCCGCATCGGATTACTACCGCCATGCGCTGAAGCAACACCCGACGCGCAAGGCGGCGGTCGATTACCTCAAGGGCCGTGGCCTGACCGGCGAGATCGCCCGCGACTTCGCCCTGGGCTTCGCCCCCCCCGGCTGGGACAACCTGCTCAAGCACATGGGTGGCGACAGCCTGCAGCAGAAGCACATGATCGACGCCGGCCTGCTGATCGAGAACGCCGACACCGGCAAGCGCTACGACCGCTTCCGTGACCGGGTGATGTTCCCGATCCGCGACAGCCGCGGGCGCATCATTGCCTTCGGTGGCCGGGTGCTGGGCGACGACAAGCCCAAGTACCTGAACTCCCCGGAAACCCCGGTCTTCCACAAGGGCCAGGAACTCTACGGGCTGTACGAGGCGCGCAAGCACAACCGCAACCTCGACGAAATCATGGTGGTCGAGGGCTACATGGACGTCATCGCCCTGGCCCAGCAAGGCCTGCGCAATGCCGTCGCCACCCTCGGCACCGCCACCAGCGAAGAGCACATCCGCCGCCTGTTCCGCCTGGTGCCGAACATCCTCTTCTGCTTCGATGGCGACCAGGCCGGACGCAAGGCCGCCTGGCGCGCCCTGGAAGCGACCCTTCCAAGCCTGGAAGACGGCCGCCGCGCTCGCTTCCTCTTCCTGCCGGAAGGCGAAGACCCGGACAGCCTGGTCCGCAAGGAAGGTACCGACGCCTTCCGCGCGCGGACCACCCAACACGCCCAGCCGCTGGCCGACTACTTCTTCCAGCAACTGACCCAGGAAGCCGATCCGGCCTCCCTGGAAGGCAAGGCCCACCTGGCCACCCTGGCCGCGCCGCTGATCGAGCGCATCCCTGGCGCCAACCTGAAGGTGCTGATGCGCCAGCGTCTGGCCGAAATCACCGGCCTCAACGGCGAAGCCCTCGGCCAGTTCGCCCGCACCGCCGCCCCCAGCGTCAGCCACGACAACCAGGGCTACCCGGAAGATTCCTACTACGAAGCCTTCTCTGGCTACGAAGACCAGCATTACGAACCAGACCACTCGCACTTCTTCGAACAGCCAGCCATGCAGCAGCCCCACTGGCAGAAGGACGAGAAGCGCAAGGACGGCTGGAAAAAGGACGACTGGAAGAAAGACGGCAAGAAGTGGAACAAGCAGGGCCGCGATGATTTCAAGCGCCCGCCACGCACCGAAGTGAAGGTGGAGTCCCCCACGCTCACCGCACTGCGCACCCTGCTCCACCATCCATCACTGGCGCAGAAGGTGGAAGATGCCAGCCACTTCGCCGCTGAAGACGACACGTACGCCCAGCTCATGGTGTCGCTGGTGGAAGCCGTGCAGAAGAACCCGAAACTGCGTTCGCTGCAGTTGATCGCCCGCTGGCACGGCACCGATCAGGGCCGTCTGCTACGAGCGCTGGCGGAGAAGGAATGGCTGATTTCCGACGACAACCTTGAACAACAGTTTTTCGACACTATAACTAGGTTGTCGGCTCGCCAGCGGGAACGCCGCCTGGAAAATCTGCTGCAAAAAGCACGGCAAAGCGAACTCAGCGCAGAGGAAAAAGATCAGCTGCGCGACCTTCTCAGCCGCAACACGTCTCCACTGACTCCGACCTCAACTGGCGCGTGAGGCCCCGGATCAGGTATAATCCTCGGCTTGTTTTCAGCCCGCCAAGACCTTAAGTGGATAGGGTGCTATGTCCGGAAAAGCGCAACAGCAGTCTCGCCTCAAAGAGTTGATCGCCCGCGGCCGTGAGCAGGGATACCTGACTTACGCGGAGGTCAACGACCACCTGCCGGAGGATATTTCCGATCCGGAACAGGTGGAAGACATCATCCGCATGATCAACGACATGGGGATCAACGTATTCGAGAGTGCCCCGGATGCGGATGCCCTGTTGCTGGCCGAAGCCGACACCGACGAAGCAGCAGCTGAAGAAGCCGCTGCCGCCCTGGCTGCCGTGGAAACCGATATCGGCCGCACCACCGACCCCGTGCGCATGTACATGCGTGAAATGGGCACCGTGGAGCTGCTGACCCGCGAAGGCGAAATCGAAATCGCCAAGCGTATCGAGGAAGGCATCCGCGAAGTGATGAGCGCCATCGCCCACTTCCCCGGTGCCGTCGACGGCATCCTCGCCGAATACCAGCGCGTCACCAGTGAAGGTGGCCGCCTGTCCGACGTTCTCAGCGGTTACATCGACCCGGATGACGGCACCCTGCCGGCCGAGGAAGTCGAGCCCGTCGAACTGAAGGACGACTCCGCGTCCGCCAAGGACAAGGACGACGACGAAGACGAAGAAGAAGGCGACGACGCCGAGGAAGAAGGCGACGGCGGTCCGGATCCGGAAGAGGCCCTGCGCCGCTTCACCGCGGTTTCCGAGCAGCTCGAGAAGGCCAAGAAGGCCCTGAAGAAGCACGGCCGCGACAGCAAGCAGGCTACCGAGGAGCTGCTGGCCCTGGCCGAGCTCTTCATGCCGATCAAGCTGGTGCCCAAGCAGTTCGACGCCCTGGTGGAAAAAGTTCGCAGCGCCTTGGACCGCGTCCGCGCCCAGGAACGCGCCATCATGCAGCTCTGCGTGCGCGATGCCCGCATGCCGCGCGCCGACTTCCTGCGCCTGTTCCCGGGCAACGAAGTCGACCTCGACTGGGCCGACGGCCTGGCCAAGGGCAAGGCCAAATACGCCGAAGCCATCGGCAGGCTGGTGGATGACATCAAGCGCAACCAGCAGAAGCTGGTGGATCTCGAAAAAGAAGTCGAACTGACCGTCAACGAGATCAAGGACGTCAACCGCCGTATGTCCATCGGTGAGGCCAAGGCTCGCCGGGCGAAGAAAGAGATGGTCGAGGCCAACCTGCGTCTCGTGATCTCCATCGCCAAGAAGTACACCAACCGCGGCCTGCAGTTCCTCGACCTGATCCAGGAAGGCAACATCGGCCTGATGAAGGCGGTGGACAAGTTCGAATACCGTCGCGGCTACAAGTTCTCGACCTACGCCACCTGGTGGATCCGCCAGGCGATCACCCGCTCGATCGCTGACCAGGCGCGCACCATCCGTATCCCGGTGCACATGATCGAGACCATCAACAAGCTCAACCGCATCTCCCGCCAGATGCTGCAGGAAATGGGCCGCGAGCCCACTCCGGAAGAGCTTGGCGAGCGCATGGAGATGCCCGAGGACAAGATCCGCAAGGTGCTGAAGATCGCCAAAGAGCCGATCTCCATGGAAACCCCGATCGGTGACGACGAAGACTCGCACCTGGGCGACTTCATCGAGGACAGCACCATGCAGTCCCCGATCGACGTGGCGACCGTGGAAAGCCTCAAGGAAGCCACCCGCGAAGTCCTGGCCGGCCTCACTGCCCGTGAAGCCAAGGTCCTGCGCATGCGCTTCGGCATCGACATGAATACCGACCACACCCTCGAGGAAGTCGGCAAGCAGTTCGATGTAACCCGCGAGCGTATCCGCCAGATCGAAGCCAAGGCGTTGCGCAAGCTGCGTCACCCGTCGCGAAGCGAGCACCTGCGTTCCTTCCTCGACGAGTAAGACGAGCAAAGCGATACGAGAACCCCCGGCCAGTCCGGGGGTTTTCTTTTGTCCGCGAACCGGATCGCAGCTACGTTCGCTCCCCTTCCAGATGCCAAGCAGCCACGTCTACACTTCCGTCTTACATCCCATCACGGAATGAGGCCGACAATGGCGCGAGTGCGGGCCCTACTGACGCTTTGGCTGGCACTCTGGACCATTCCGGCCGGGGCCTTGACGCTCACCCCGGAAGAGCGGGCCTGGCTCGACCAGCATGGCGAACTGCGACTGGGCATAGACGCCTCCTGGCCCCCCTTCGAGTTCCGCGATGCCCAGGGCCGTCACCAGGGCCTGGCCGCCGACTATGTCGAAATGATCCGTCAGCGGCTGAACCTGAAAGTCACCCCCATCGAGTCCGACAATTGGGCGGATGTGCTCAAGCGCGCCCGCACAGGCGAACTGGATATCCTGCCCGGCATCATGTCCACCCCCGAGCGCCAGCAGTACCTGAACTTCACGCGCCCCTACCTCGACTTCCCCATCGTCATCCTTTCCCGCACCGGGGGCTCCCAGCCTTCGAAGATCCAGGACCTCTACGGCCTGCGCGTCGGCATCGTGTCCGACTACGCCCCCCACGAGCTGCTGCGCAACCGGCATCCCGACCTCAGCCTGCAGGGCTATCCCAGCGTCGCAGCCGCACTCCAGGCCCTGGCCACCGGCGCGGTGGACGTCTTTGTCGGTGACCTCGCCTCCAGCGTCTGGAGCCTGCGCCAGCTCAAGCTCAAGGGCATCAGCATCAGTGGCGAAACGCCTTATCGTTACCAACTGGCCATGGCGACGCCGAAGATGCACCCGTTGCTGGCCGATATCCTCGACAAGGTCTTCGCCGATATCACCCCGGAAGAAACCGCCGCCATCCAGGAGCGCTGGGTGGGCGACGCTCTCTACCCGCCAACCGACTGGCGCCGCATCCGCCTCTATGGAATCCCTGCGCTATTGCTGGTGGCCGGCGTCCTGACCGTCGTCCTGCGCGTCAACCGCCGACTCAGCAACGAAATGGCCAGTCGTGCCGCCCTGCAGGACGAACTGCGCAGCAGCGAGCAGCACTACCGCGGCCTGGTGGAAAGCCTGAACGCCATCGCCTGGGAAATGCGCGTCGAAGACGACTGCTACACCTACGTCTCGCCTCACGCCGAACGCCTGCTGGGCTACCCCCTGAGCGCCTGGCTGGAGCCCGGCTTCCGCCGCCGCGCCCTGCACCCCGACGACGACGCCCGGGTCAGCGCCTTCTGTAAAAGTGAAACCGCCACGGGCCGAGACCACAGCCTCGACTACCGCATGATGACCGCCGACGGCCGGGTAATCTGGGTGCGCGACATCGTCACCCTCATCCCTCACGGTGAAATCCGGATGATGCGCGGTCTGATGATCGACATCACCGAGGCCAAGCAGACCGAGCAGGCCCTGCGCCTGTCCGAGCAGAAGTTCGCATCGGTGTTCCACAACTGCCCCGACATCATCGTCATCGCCCGTCGTACCGACGGCAGCCTGCTGGCCATCAACCACACCTTCGAGCAGCAGATCGGCCTCAAGGCCAGCGAAGCCCTCGGCCGCACCGCCAGCGAACTCGACATCTGGGGCATCCCCGGCATCGGCCCGAAACTCCTCCAGCGCCTGCAGCAGGGCAACCCGCTGCACAACCTGGAAATGCCCTTCCGCCGCGCCAATGGCGAAACCTTCATCGGCCTGATCTCCGCCCAGGCCATCGACCTGGACGATACGCCGGCCCTGGTGGTCGTGGTACGGGATATCACCCCGCTCAAGGAAACCCAGCACCTGCTGCAGGTTTCCGAGGAAAAGTTCGCCAGCGCCTTCCACGCCTCCCCCGACGGCCTGCTCATCACCCGCATCAGCGATGGCCTGCTGGTAGAGGTGAACGACGGTTTCAGCCGCATCACCGGCTACAGCCCGCAGGAAATCGCCGAGCGCTCCACCCTGGACCTTGGCCTGTGGGCCGACCCGGCGGACCGCGATCGCATGATCCAGCTAATCCACGACCAGGGCAGCCTGTACAACTTCACCGCCGCCGTGCGCACCAAGCGCGGCCAGGTGCGCATCTGCGAACTCTCCGCACAGCAGCTTCCCATCAACGGCGAGCCCTGCATGCTGACCATCGCCCGCGACATCACCGAGCGCCAGCAGATGCAGGAAAAACTGCGGCAGGCAGCCACCGTCTTCGAAAGCACCGCCGAAGGCGTGATGATCACCGACACCGAACAACGCATCACCGCGGTCAACCGCGCTTTCAGCGAGATCACCGGCTACAGCGAGGAAGAAGCCCTCGGCCAATCGCCCCGCATGCTCGCCTCCGGTCAGCACGACAGCGCCTTCTACGCCGCCATGTGGCACCAGCTGGATTGCGAAGGGCACTGGCAAGGCGAGATCTGGAACCGCCGCAAGAACGGCGAGCCCTACCCCGAATGGCTCACCATCAGCGCCGTGCGCGATCGCCAGCAGCAGGTCACCCACTACGTCGGTGTGTTCGCCGACATCTCGCCGCTCAAGCACGCCCAGGCGCGGCTCGACTACCAGGCCCACCACGACCCGCTCACCGGCCTGCCCAACCGCCTGCTGTTCGAGAGCCGCCTGCAACTGGCGCTGGTCGAAGCCGCCAACGACGACCTCCACGGCGCCGTTCTTTTCATCGACCTCGACCGCTTCAAGCACATCAACGACAGTCTCGGCCACCCAGTGGGCGACCTGCTGCTCAAGGGCATCGCCCATCGCCTGCGCGAGCAGCTGCGCGACATCGACACCGTGGCCCGCCTGGGCGGCGACGAATTCATCATCCTGCTGCCCGGCCTGCACAGTGCCGAAGACGCCCGGGGCGTCGCCCACAAACTGCTGAGCTGCTTCGAAGCACCGTTCCCCGCCGGCCAGCACGAGTTCTTCATGAGCGCCAGCATCGGTATCAGCCTGTTCCCGGAGCACGGGCTGGACGTCGCCACCCTGGTGAAGAACGCCGACGCCGCCATGTACCGGGCCAAGGCCCGGGGCCGCAACCGCGTCGAGTTCTACACCCGCGACCTCACCAGCCAGGCCACCGAACGCATGGCGCTGGAAACCGAACTGCGCCGCGCTCTGGAGCGCAACGAGCTGTCCCTTTCCTTTCAGCCCAAGCGCAGCTTGCAGAACCACGCCCTGGTGGGCGCCGAAGCCCTGGTGCGCTGGTACCACCCGAAGCTCGGCGAGATTCCTCCAGAGCGCTTCATCCCGCTCGCGGAAGAAAGCGGCCTCATCCTCCCGCTGGGTGACTGGGTACTGGAGCAATCCTGCCGGCAGATGCAGCTCTGGCAGCAAGCCCATGCGCCGTTCGGCCCGCTTTCGGTCAACCTCGCTGGCGCCCAGTTGCGCCAGCCGCTGCTGGTGGAGCGCCTGCAACGCCTCATCGAAAGCCTCGGCCTGGAACCCCAGCGCCTGCAGCTGGAGATCACCGAAGGCTTCATCATGAGCCAGGCCGAAGAAGCCCTCAGCGTGCTGCACAACCTCAAGAGCCTCGGCGTACAGCTGGCCATCGACGACTTCGGCACCGGCTACTCCTCCCTTAGCTACCTCAAGCGCCTGCCGCTGGATGTGCTGAAGATCGACAAGTCCTTCGTGAGCGGCCTGCCCGACGATCCCAACGACGCCGCCATCAGCCGCGCCATCATCGCCCTCGGCCGCAGCATGCAACTCACCGTGATCGCCGAAGGCGTCGAAACCAGGGCCCAGGAATACTTCCTCGCCGCCGAAGGATGCCAGCAGATCCAGGGCTTCATCGTCAGCGCGCCGCTGTCGCCGGAGGCTTTCGAACACAAATTCCTGAGCCCGCTCCCCGTGATTGGCACCCAGCAAAGGGCGCCTGTATAATCCGCCGGCCTTCTGGGGCCTATAGCTCAGTCGGTTAGAGCAGAGGACTCATAATCCTTTGGTCCACGGTTCGAGTCCGTGTGGGCCCACCACCTTCAAAGCCGCGCAGTGCGCGGCTTTGTTCTCATAACGGTAGTGGCATCTGGATCAGTCCTATGGTCCAAAGGTACAAAATCGGTACAGTGCTGGTACGCCAGCCTGCCTTTGAAGTCCTTTCAGATGGCCACAATCGTCAAAACCCCTGCCGGCACATGGAAGGCCGTAGTCCGGAAAACGGGCTGGCCGACCAATGCCAAAACCTTCCGCACCAAGCGCGACGCCGAAGACTGGGCACGCCGCACCGAAGACGAGATGGTGCGCGGCGTGTACATCCAGCGAGCGCATGACGCTGGAGAAAGCTCTAGAGCGCTTCTTTCAACGATGCTTCTGAAACGCTGAAAAAAGCGTGCGAGCAACAACCCTGATCAGACGCACTCATCAACCTAGCAATACCGGCCTGAGAATTAGACAGTGAGCCGAATAGTCGGCATTATCGGCTCACTCAATGAGCCGAATAGGCTCGCTAATCGGCTCATAGATGACCCTCTTATGAATCAACTTCTCTGGATCTGGCAACAGCCCGACTGGCCGCACTTCAGTTGGCAAGCCGAAACGCTTGCACCGCTGCTGCGCGCTTGCAGCCAGACTCAGGGACGTTTGTTGGGAATGCTCGGTGCGGTGGGCAGTGACACCGAAGTGCAGAGCAGCCTGGATGCCATGCTGCAGAACATCGTCACCTCTTCAGCCATCGAGGGTGAGCAGCTGAATGTCGGCTCTGTGCGCTCATCATTGGCCCGACGCCTGGGGTTGAACGAAGAAGGTCGCACCACCTCTCGATCCGAAGGCCTCGCGGAACTACTGCTCGATGCCACCCGCGCCTATCAGCAGCCGCTCGATCTGCAGCGGTTGTTCACATGGCATGGTTGGTTGTTCCCCAGCGATGACCTCCTGCTGGCCCGCCCGCTACGCATCGGCATGCTGCGTGGCGAAGAGCCTATGCAAGTAGTTTCCGGCCGACTCGACCGCCCTACTGTGCATTTCGAGGCCCCCCCCCGCGCCGGGCTGGAAGCACAACTGGACGATTTCCTCGCCTGGTTCGAGAGCAGCCGTAGCGATGCCAGCCTCGACCCGTTTCTGCGGGCCGGCATTGCGCACTTCTGGTTCGTTACCCTGCACCCCTTCGATGACGGCAACGGGCGCCTTACGCGCGCCATCACCGATCTGGCACTGGCCCAGGGCGAGCAGCAGGCCATCCGCTTCTACGCCATGTCGGCGAGCATCCTCGACGACCGCGCCGGCTATTACCGCATCCTGGAAGCCAGCCAGAAAGGCACGCTGGATATCACCGCCTGGCTGCAATGGTTCCTCGCAACGCTGCTCAATAGCTTGGAGCAAGCCCTTGCTCGTATCGACCGCGTGCTGGTCAAGGCTCGCTTCTGGCAGGCGCACCGCAGCCAAGCCTTATCTGCCGAGCAGATTAAAGTGCTTAACCGCCTGCTCGATGGCGGCGAACGGGGTTTCGAGAACGGCATCAGCGCCGCTCAATACCAGGCGGTGGCCAAGGTCTCGAAAGCCACCGCCACGCGCCATCTGAGTGATCTTGTCGAGAAGGGCTGCCTTGCCCGACTACCAGGCGGAGGGCGCAGCACGCGCTACCAGATACAGCACTCGGCAAACGCTCAAGGCTGACCCCGCAGCAACAAAGCAGCGCACCAGAAGCACCGCGATTCTGTCGTGCCATTACGCCAAGTTTCGGTACTATCCGGTTAACTCAGGATTACCCAGGGACAGGAAATGGACTTCACCCCTATCATCGTGCAGGTCTGGGGCACGCTGGGCTGGTTTATCCCGCTGATGCTCCTGATCGGCCTGCTCAAATCGCCCTGGGCCAAGGGTCATATTGGCGAACTCCTGGTGCGGCTGTTTGCCCATTGGCAGCTGGACAAGCAGACCTACCGTCGCCTGCACAACGTCACCTTGAACACGCCTGACGGCACCACACAGATCGACCACGTCTTTCTCTCGCCCTACGGCATTTTCGTGCTGGAAACGAAGAACATGAGCGGCTGGATCTTCGGCAGCGAGAAGCAGGCGCAGTGGACGCAGAAGCTCTACAAACGCACCTTCAAATTCCAGAACCCGCTGCGGCAGAACTACAAGCACCTCAAGGCCCTGGAAGCCACCCTTGGCGTAAACCCGGAGCACCTGCACTCGGTCATCACCTTCGTCGGCGGCAGCACCTTCAAGACCGAGGTGCCGGCCAACGTCACTCAGGGCATCGGTTTTATCCGCTATATCAAGTCATTCCAGCAGCCGGTATTCAGCGAGGCTGAAGTCGACAGCTTCATGCACGCTCTGCAAACCGGCCGCCGCGCACCAACCCTCGCCACCCATCGCGAGCACGTGCAAAACCTAAAGCGCCGTAATAACCCAACAGCCGAGCGGCAATGCCCGAAATGTGGCAGCGCCCTGCTTATCCGCACCGTGAAATCAGGCCCGAAAGCGGGTCAACAATTCTGGGGTTGCTCGACGTTTCCCAAGTGCCGAACCATGCAGAGCCTTTAGCACTCAACCACGCCATCAACCCTGCGCCTGGAGTTGCAATGTCCGTCCCAACCTACGACCAGTTCATTGAGCCGATCTTGCGCTACTTGGCCGCGACCCCCGAAGGCGCCACAGCACGTGACGCCCATGAAGCCGCTGCCGATGCGCTGAACCTATCGGAAGCAAAGCGCCAGGAGCTGATTGCCAGTGGCCAGGCCACCTACAAAAACCGCGCAGGCTGGGCGCATGACCGTCTCAAACGCGCCGGCCTGTCCAGCAGCGCCAAACGTGGGTACTGGAAGCTGACTGACGCCGGCCTTGATTCGCCTGGTGCAACAGTACCCGGAGACGGTGGAGCATCTCGCGCACCTAGCCTGAAGTAGAAGATTCGTCTCCAACCTTCTTCCGAGCTTTCCTACCCGGGTTCGCCATCGCCGCCCACTGCGTGCCCTGCTGATCGATGATCAGGCGTAGGTCGTGGCCCGCGATCTCGGCGCCCTGACCAACTGCCATTTCAACGAACACCTCGCCGAGAAACTCGACCGCGACCAGTGGCGCATCGCAACTCCGCAGCAGCCAAAGGGCGATTTCGAGCAGCCGTTGCTGATCAGCAAAGCGCCGTGTGCGAATTGCTCAGGACGAATTACTACCACCCGGAAACCTGCAGCCTGCGGCAGTGGTTCATCGGTGAAGTGGTGCCCGCGTTACGCGCGGTACCCATCCCCGGTTGCCCCGGCAGCGCCGGGTGGAGTGGCAGGGACGCAGTTGGAGCGGATGGTGGACGTGGTGGAGTTGTTCGAGGGGAAGGCTCTCAGGCCGGAAACCTGACCTTGTGAGGGCGAATTCATTCGCTAAGGGCCGCGCCGCTGCCCCTTGAGGCTCCGCAGGGCAGGTCTTCGACCTGCTTAGCGATTGAAATCGCCCCCACAGAGATAAGTCCGCCCCAGGTGTATCAGACGCCGACTGCGAAGCCTCGCAGAAACCCCGCATAAGGCTTGGGAAGCGGGAAGTCCAGGTCGCCGCGCTTGCTGGTGGAGAGCCGCAGTTCGCCCAGCAGTTCGACCATTTTCAATGCGGCGCTGACGCCGTCGATCACCGGCACGCCGATCTCTTCCTGCAGCGCAGCGGCCAGGTGGCTCATGCCGGCGCAGCCGAGGACGATGGCACCGGACTCGTCGCGTTCCAGGGCTTGCTGGCAGGCCGCACGCATGATGCGGAGCAGGCCGTCCGGGTCCTTGTCCAGCGCCAGCACCGGAATGTCCACGGCGTGGATGCCCCGGCAGTGGGCGTGAAAGCCATAGCGCTCCACCAGGTGACGGGCGATGACCTTGGTGCGACCCAGTGTGGTGACAATGCTGAAGCCGGTGGCGACCCAGGTAGCCAGGTGCATGGCCGCTTCGGCGATGCCGATAACCGGATACCGTGCGATCTCCCGCGCCGCCAGCAGGCCGGGGTCACCGAAGCAGGCGATCACGTGCCCTTCGGCGCCGTCCCGCTCGCCGTCGCGGATAGCCTGGAGCAACCCGGGCACGGCCAGCGCTTCGTCGTAATGCCCCTCGATGGAGGCCGGACCTGCGCCGTTGGTCACGGCCAGCAACTGGTTGCCTGGACGCAGCAGATGGCCGGCGGCTTCGGCGATGCCGGCGGTCATCGCCGCGCTGGTGTTCGGGTTGATCAGCTGGATTTTCATGGCCGAGGTCAGGTCTCGATCAGGTGCTTCAGCGGGTGGTAGTTGGCCTTGAGCTTGCCGGCCGACTCGACAATGGCGGTTTCGATGGCCGCCAGGTGGAAGCAGGTCAGTTCGATGGCGGCGTTCTGGTTGCCGGCCTCGATGAACTCGATCAGGCGCAGGTGCTCGTCGTCGCGGCAGGCGTCGTGGCGTTCGTCGTCCAGGGCGGCGGCGTAGAGCGAAGCGCGTGAGATCAGCTTGCGGAACCAGTCCAGCAGCACCGGATTGTTCAGCGCCTCGGCCAGCTTGATGTGGAACTCGCCAAGCAAGTGGATCAGTCGCTCGTGGTCATGTTTGCGCCGGGCTTCTTCTTCCAGCAGCAGGTGCTCGCGCAGGTCGAGCATGGCCGCGCTGTCGCGACGCCGGCACAACTCGGTGACGATACCGATCTCGATCAGCCGCCGCGACTCGAACAACGAGCGGATTTCCTCGTCGCTGGGCAGCGACACCCAGCAGCCCTTGTTCGGTTCGGAGGTCACCAGGCCATCGGCCTCCAGTTGCTTGAGCGCCGCCCGCACCGATGTGCGGCTGACGCTGAACAGCTCCGCCAGGGAGGCTTCCCCCAGTTTCATGCCGGGCCGCAGCGAGCGGTTGCTGATGGCCTGGTACACCCCCTGGTAGACGCGATCGACCGTGGTTTCCAGCTTCTTGTCTGCCATTCGTAACTCCCAAATTCGCTTCGCAATCTGCTTTCCGCCGGAAACAAATGGCCGGAAAAACCCGGTTGCGTTGTCAGCATAATCCGAGTATTTCTAGATTGCATTCAATTTTTGCATACAAAAACAAGAGGAATGCACCATCATGAAGCACACATCCTCCATCGAGGTGCAACGCGTCAGCAAGCGCTATACCGATGATCCCGAAGTGGCTCCGGCGCTGGACGATGTCTCGGTCAGCATCCGCCACAACGAGTTCTTCACCCTCCTTGGCCCTTCGGGCTGCGGCAAGACCACCCTGCTGCGTTCCATCGCCGGCTTCGAGCAGGTCACCTCCGGCTCCATCCAGATCGGCGGCCAGCGCGTGGACCAGCTCCCGCCCTACAAGCGCCGGGTCAATACCGTGTTCCAGAACTATGCGCTCTTCCCGCACATGAGCGTGACCGAGAATATCGCCTTCGGCCTGGAGATGCAGGGACTGGAGCGCAACGCCATCCCTGGCCGGGTCAAGGAGATGCTGGCCCTGGTGCAGATGGAACACCTGGCCCGCCGCCGTCCCGCCGAACTCTCCGGCGGCCAGCAGCAACGGGTGGCCCTGGCCCGCGCCCTGGCGCCGCGCCCGGACGTGCTGCTGCTGGACGAACCGTTGTCGGCGCTGGACCTGAAGCTGCGCAAGGAGATGCAAGTCGAGCTCAAGCGCGTGCAGCAGGAAGCCGGCATCACCTTCATCTTCGTCACCCACGACCAGGAAGAAGCGCTGACCCTCTCCGACCGCATCGCCGTGATGTCCACCGGCAAGATCCTGCAGATCGGCACCCCCAACGAGATCTACGAACGCCCGCAGCACCGCTTCGTCGCCCACTTCATCGGCGACATCAACTTCCTTCCCGGCCAACTGCGCCAGTGCCCGCAGAACGGCCACCTGTTCCGCCCCGACGGCATTCCGGTGGAGATTCCCTGCTCCAACGATGCCAACGCCCGCCCCGGCGTTGCCCAACTGGCCTTCCGCCCGGAACGCTCGAAGCTGGTGGAACCGTCCGAGCCGCACCACCTGCGCGGCGTGGTGGAAGCCGTGCTCTACGTCGGCACCGCCACGCTCTACCAGTGCCGCCTGGCCAACGACCTCAAGGTGATGCTGCGCGAGAGCAATGAAGGCGCCACCAGCGCCCGTCCCGTGGGGTCGCCGGTCGCGGTGCACCTGCCGCCCCACGCCTGCCTGCTGATGGAGGCCTGAGATGAGCGTCAGCGCCACTTCCCCCAGCCTCAACCGGCTGTTGCTGCTGTCGCCGGTGCTGCTCACCCTGCTCTGCCTGATCGCCATTCCGCTGGGCATCATGGGCTACATCAGCCTGCTGCCGCGCAACCTCTATGGCGGCGTCGACTGGAGCGCCGACTGGCAATGGCAGAGCTACATCCAGTTGTTCTTCCAGGAAGATTTCGACGGCAATCTGGAGCTCAACTGGGTCTACGCCCAGGCCCTGCTGCGCTCGGTGCTGCAGGCCGGCGGCACGACCTTGCTGTGCTTCCTCTTCGGCTTCCCGGTGGCCCTGTGGATGAGCAGCCTCAGCGAGCGCTCGCGCAACATCATGGTGCTGCTGATCACCATCCCGTTCTGGACCAACCTGCTGATCCGCAACTACGCCTGGCTGATCATCCTGCGCGAGCACGGCTGGCTGGCCCAGGGCCTCAACGCGCTGTTCCCGCAGGCCGGCGGCATCACCCTGCTGTACAACGATTTCGCCGTGGTGGTCGGGCTGGTCTACAGCTTCCTGCCGTTCATGATCCTGCCGATCTACTCCACCCTGGAGAAGCTCGACTGGCGCCTGGTGGAAGCCGCCTATGACCTCGGCGCCAACCGCGCCAAAGCCCTGCGCCGGGTGATCCTGCCGCTGTCCATGCCGGGCGTGGTGGCTGGTTCGCTGCTGGTGTTCGTGCCCAGCCTCGGCGCCTTCATCACCCCCGCCATCCTCGGCGGCGGCAAGACCCTGATGATCGGCAACCTGATCCAGCAGCAGTTCGGCACCGCGCGCAACTGGCCGCTGGGCAGCTCACTGTCCTTCCTCCTGCTCGGGCTGATGCTGCTGGCCCTGGTGCTCTACGCCCTCTACGCCAAAAAGGCCGCCAAGGCCGTCCGCCAGGGAGCCCGCTGATGATCGCCTCGCACCTGAAGAAACTGCCGCTGACCCGCGAAACCAGCCTGCTGGTACTGGCCTACCTGTACCTGCCGATCCTGGTGCTGATCGCCTACAGCTTCAACGCCAACCGCACCGCCACGGTATGGACCGAGTTCTCCTTCGCCTGGTACGGGCGCATCCTCGCCAACCCGTCGATCCAGGCCGCCGCGCTGAACTCGGTGATAGTCGCCGGCATTGCCACCGTCTGCGCCACCGCCATCGCGCTGCTGGCGGCGCTGGCCACCTACAAGCCGTTCTACGGGCAGAAGATGGTGGAAGGCGGGATCAACCTGCCGCTGATCCTGCCGGAGATCGTCACCGCCGTGGCCACCCTTCTGCTGTTCATGGCGCTCGGCATCAAGCTGGGTCTCTTGACGGTGATCATCGCCCACATCGGCTTCTGCATTCCCTTTGCCTACCTGCCGATCCGCGCTCGCCTGAACGACCTCGACAAGAGCCTGCTGGAAGCGGCCAACGACCTCTACGCCAACCCCTTCCACACCTTCC
The DNA here is from genome assembly GCF_043392685.1 of Metapseudomonas phytobenefica. NCBI lineage: Bacteria > Pseudomonadati > Pseudomonadota > Gammaproteobacteria > Pseudomonadales > Pseudomonadaceae > Metapseudomonas > Metapseudomonas phytobenefica. The sequence goes on from NZ_JBHZGM010000006.1 coordinate 65,078, forward strand.
GCCGCGTCACCCTGCCGCTGCTGTTCCCGGCGGTGCTGTCCGGCGCGGTGCTGGCGTTCGTGGTCAGCCTGGACGACTTCATCATGACCTTCTTCGTCGCCGGCCCCGGCTCGACGACGCTGCCGGTCTACATCTTCTCGGCCATCAAGGCCGGGGTAACCCCGGAGATCAACGCTATCTCCACCCTGATGCTGGTGATCTCCATCGTCCTGGTGGTGCTCTCGTACTGGCTCGGCCAGCGGGGCAAACCAGATGCCTGAAGCTTGCTCCACCTCTGCCCAACCTGTTCTTCAACCCGGAGAAAAACAATGAAGTTGAAAGCATTGCGTCATGGGGTAGCCGGATTCGCCCTCAGCTGCTTCGCCGCCACCGCCGCCCAGGCGGACGAGCCCAAGGAGCTGTTCTTCTACAACTGGACCGACTACTACCCGGTGGAACTGCTGGCCAAGTTCGAGAAGGAAACCGGCATCAAGGTCACCATGGATGGCTACGACAGCAACGAAACCCTGCTGGCCAAGCTGCAGGCCGGCGGCGCCAGCTACGACGTCATCGTGCCGTCCCACTCGATCATGCGCACCCTGATCGAGCAGGACCTGCTGCAGGAAATCGACGCCCCCAGCCTGCCGAACTTCGCCCACGTGAAGCCGGCCTTCCGCAACCCGGACTTCGACCCCGGCCGCAAGTACTCGGCGCCCTACCTCTGGGGCACCACCGGCTTCTCCTACGACAGTGCGCGGGTGCCGGGCGGCAAGCTGGAGGACTCCTGGAAGGAGTTCTTCGAACCGCGTCCGGAGCTGCAGGGCCAGGTGGCCGCGCTGGACACCCCGAGCAGCGTGATCAACGCCGCCAGTCACTACCTGGGCGTGGACGAGTGCAGCGAAAACCCGCAGGACGCCAAGCGCATCCTCGAACTGCTGCAAAAGCAGAAGCCCTTCCTGAAGATGTACAGCTCCGACAACACCGTGGACCGCATGGCCTCGGGCGAAGTGATCCTGATGCAGAACTGGAACGGCTCCACCGCCCGCGCCACCCTGCAGAAGAACACCATCAGGTACGTCTACCCGCGTGAAGGCGTGGCCATGTTCCAGGACAACTTCGCCGTGCCCAGGAGTGCGCCGCACCCGGGCAACGCCAAGGTGTTCATCGACTGGATGATGAAGCCCGAGAACGCCGCCGCCGTGTCCAACGCCATCGCCTACGCCAACGGCATCGACAGCGATGCGCTGCTGGACAAGAAGTGGAAGGTGATGGACGCCATCAACATGCCCGACGAGTTCGCCGAACGCCTGCGCCCGGAGAAGGAATGCAGCAACCAGGCCCGCGAGCTGCAGGACCGCATCTGGTCCAGGCTCAAGGGCTGATATCGAATACATCGTCCCTGCCCCCCCCTGTAGGAGCGAGCTTGCTCGCGAACAGAGCCGACGCTTCGCGAGCAAGCTCGCTCCTACGGGAATTCCACCTTTCGAACTGCCTTTGAGGTCCCCATGACCGACACCTATTGGCTGCGCAATGTCCGCCCCTTCGGCGGCGCGGCTGAAGACTTCCTCATCCATAACGGCCGCTTCGCCGAACGCCGCCCCGCCAGCGCAGCGCCGTTGGTTGCCGGCGATATCGACGGCGCCGGCCAGCTGATGACCTGCGCCCTGGTAGAAAGCCACATCCACCTGGACAAGACACTCTGGGGCCAGCCGTGGCGTCCCAACAGCGCCGGCCCCACGCTGAAGGACTACATCGCCAACGAGCGCCGCGTGCTGCGCGAAGTCACCGCGCCCATCGCCGAACGCGCCGGTGCGCTGCTGGAAAACTGCATCGCCCGTGGCTCGCTGACCATGCGCTGCCACGTGGACATCGACCCCGAATTCGGCCTGCGCCATGTGCAGGCCATGCAGGCCCTGCGCGAGCGCTACCGCGACCTGATCGACCTGGAACTGGTGGTGTTCCCGCAGACCGGGCTGGTCAGCCGCCCCGGCACCGCCGAGCTGATGCGCGAGGCCATGGGCCTTGGCGTCGAGAACGTCGGCGGCCTCGACCCCTGCGGCATCGACAACGACCCCATCGCCCAGCTCGACATCGTCTTCGGCCTGGCCGCCGAGTTCGACCGGGGCGTCGACATCCACCTGCACGACAAGGGTGAACTCGGCCTCTGGCAGATCGCCCGCATCGCCGACTACACCGAGCGCTTCAACCGCCAGGGCCGGGTGATGATCAGCCACGCCTACTGCCTGGGCATGGCGCCCTGGAGCCAGGTGAAACCGCTGGCCGAGCGCCTCGCCGCGCTGAACATCTCGCTGATGAGTTCGGCGCCCGCCGACTGCTCCGTGCCGCCCTTCCTCGCCCTGCATGAGGCCGGCGTGAACCTCTGCCTGGGCTCCGACGGCATCCGCGACGCCTGGTCCCCCATGGGCAACGGTGACATGCTCGAACGCGCCATGCTCCTGGCCTTCCGCTTCGACCTCGCCAAGGACGAAGAACTGGCCACCGCCTTCGACGCCGCCAGCCAGCACGGCGCCAAGGCCCTCGGCCTCGCGGAACACGGCCTTACCCTCGGAGCCCGCGCAGACTTTCTGCTGATGGACGCGCAAACCCTGGGCGAAGCGGTGGTGGCGCGCCCGCAACGCCAGGTCTATCGCGCCGGCAAGCTGATCGCCGCCCAGGGCCGCCTGCTGGAGAGCCGTCTGTGAACGCACCGCGCATCGGCCTGAAAGCCAGCTGTGTGGTCGGCTTCGACGGTACGCGCCATTTGCTCTGGCGCGACGGCGAAGTGGTGATCGAAGGCTCGCGCGTGCTCTTCGTCGGCCGGGGCTTTCCCGGCCCGGTGGACCAGTGGATCGACTACGGCAACGCCCTGCTCGGTCCCGGCTTCATCGACCTTGACGCCCTCGGCGACCTCGACTCCACCGTGCTCTGCCTGGACAACGGCGACGAGAACGCCATGGGCCGCATGTGGTCGGCGGAGTACCTCGCCCGCGGGCCGAAGGAGAGCTACAACTTCGACGAGGAAGTCTTCAAATACCGCTACGCCTTCACCCAGCTGATCCGCAACGGCATCACCACCGCCATGCCGATCACCTCCATGTACTACCGGGAGTGGGCGGAAACCTACGACGAATTCGCCGCCGTGGCCGGCGTCGCCGCCGAACTGGGCCTGCGTACCTACCTCGGTCCCTGCTACATGAGCGGCATGCAGTACCTGCAGGCAGACGGCAGCCGCGCCGAACACTGGGACGAAGCGCGCGGCCTGGCCGGGCTGGACGCCGCCGAGCGTTTCTTCCGCGATTTCGATGGCAGCCAGGGCGGGCTGATCCGTGGCGCCCTGCTGCCCGACCGCATCCAGACCTGCACCCCGGCGCTGCTGCAACGCACTGCCGCCCTCAGCCGCGAGCTGTCCGCACCGGTGCGCCTGCACTGCTGCCAGGGCCCCGGCGAAGTGGCGCTGGTCAAGGCGCTGCGCGGCAAAGCGCCGCTGGCCTGGCTGGAGGAACTGGACCTGCTCGGCCCACGCGCCGTGCTGCCCCACGGCATCTACATCGAAGGCGACGACGACCTCGCGCGCCTGGCGAACAGCGGCGCCAGCCTGGTCCACTGCCCAGTGGTGTTCGCCCGCGACGGCGAAGCCCTCGACTCCTTCGGCCGCTACCGCGCCCACGGCGTCAACTTCGCCCTCGGCACCGATACCTGGCCGGCGGACCTGCTGGACAACATGCGCCAGGGCCTGAACATCGCGCGGCTGAAGGAAGGCGGTAACACGCAGACCAGCGCCCTCGACCTCTACAACGCCGCCACCCTCGGTGGCGCCAAGGCCCTGGGGCGGGACGACCTCGGCCGCCTGGCACCCGGCGCCAAGGCCGACATCACGGTGTTCAGCCTCGACGGCCTGCACCTGGGTCCGCTGTTCGACCCGCTGAAGAACCTGATCCTCGCCGGCCGCGGCGACGACTGCATCGCCAGCTGGATCGACGGCCGCTGCGTGATGCAGGACGGCCAGGTCAAGGGCGTCGACTACGCCAGCCTCCAGCAGCAAGCCCAGCGCCAGTTCCACAGGCTGATGCAAAGCCATGCCAACCGGGCATTCGGCCAACCCGACTGGCGCTCCCTGTTCCAGCCGGCAATTCCTTACGCCGACGCCTGGAGCGCGGAACGCCCGCTGTGCACCCTCGCCAGCCCGAACGACGACAAGAGATGACGCCATGCTGAGCTTCGACTTCGCCCAACTGAGCCCCCGCGAGAAATACAAGATCCTCATCGGCAGCGTGGTGCCCCGGCCCATCGCCCTGGTCACCACGGTGGACGCCGAAGGCCGCGCCAATGCCGCGCCCTTCAGCTTCTTCAACGCCCTTTCCGCCGACCCACCGATCCTCGCCCTGGGGGTGGAAAACCACGCCGACCTCAGCCCCAAGGACACCACGCGCAATGCCCAGATGAACCAGGAATTCACCGTGAACATCGTCAACGATGCCCTGGTGGAAGCCATGAACGTCTGCGCCGTGCCCTTCGAGCCGGGCTTCGACGAACTGGTGGCGGCGGGGCTCAGCGCACGGCCCGGCAGCCGCGTCGGCTGCCCCTACATTGCAGAAGCCCCGGTCGCCCTGGAGTGCCGGCGGATGATGGGCCTGTCCATCGGCCAGTCGCGGGAAATCATCCTCGGCGAAGTGCTGATGGTTCACGTGCGCGACGACCTGATCGACCCCGCCACCCTCTACATCGACCAGCTAGGCCTGGACGCCATCGGCCGCATGGGCGGCCACGGCTACTCGCGGACACGGGAGTATTTCGACCTGCCGACCCGCTCCCTGCAGGCCTGGCGCGACGATCCCCACGGCGGCGAGCGCCAGTGGCCGCCCGCCCGCTGACCCTTTTTGCCCGAGAACCTTCAGATGACCCAATGGATTACCCAGGTCCGCCCCTGGGGCGGCGCAGCGGTGGATATCGCCGTGGAAAACGGCCGCATCGCCGAACTCAGCCCACCGGCGCCCCGCGCCCCGGAGTCGGTGCTGCTGGAAGGCAACGGCCAGATCATGCTGCCGCCGCTGGTGGAGGCCCATGCCCACTTCGACAAGACCCTATGGGGCGAGAACTGGCACAGCCACACCGCCGGCGACAGCCTGAGCCAGCGCATCGCCAATGAACGCAGCCTGTTGCGCAGCATCGACACGCCGATCGAGGAACGCGCCAGTGCGCTGATCCGCGAATGCATCGCCCACGGCTCGCTGCATTTCCGCTGCCATGTGGACGTCGACGCCCAGCTCGGCAGCCGTCACCTGGAAGCCATGCAGCGGGTACGGGAAAACTTCGGCGACCTGATCGACATGGAGTTCGTGGCCTTCCCGCAAACCGGGCTGTTGCGCGATCCGGGCACCGTGGACGCTGTGCAGCAGGCCCTGCTCATGGGCGCGGAAAACGTCGGCGGACTCGACCCCTGCGGCATCGACAACGACCCCATCACGCACCTCACCCGGGTGTTCGAACTGGCCAGCGCGCACCGGCGCGGCATCGACATTCACCTGCACGACGAAGGTGAACTGGGCCTCTGGCAGATCGAGCGCATCATCGAATTCACCGAGCGCCACCAGTTGCAGGGCCGGGTCGCCGTCAGCCACGCCTTCTGCCTGGGCCAGGCCCGTCCGGCGCGTCTGGACGCCATTGCCGAACGCCTGGCGGCGCAGCGCATCTCCATCGTCAGCACCGCGCCGGCGGATATCGAAGTGCCGCCGTACCTGGAGTTGGACGCACGCGGGGTGAACCTCTGCCTCGGCTCGGATGGCATTCGCGATGCCTGGTCCCCCATGGGCAACGGCGACATGCTCGAACGCGCCATGCTCCTGGCCTTCCGCTTCAACCTGCGTCGCGACGAAGAAATCGCCGCCTGCCTGCGCGCGGCCACGGTCAACGGCGCCCGCGCCCTGGGGCTTGCCCACTACGGACTGGAACCGGGCTGCCACGCCAGCGGCGTCCTGCTGCCGGTGCGCAATGTCGCCGAAGCCGTGGTGTCCCGACCCCACCGCCGCAGCGTGATCAGCAAGGGGCGACTGGTCGCCCGCAACGGTCACTTCCTCGCCCACTGAACCTACCCACCCGAGATTATCCAAGATGAAAAAGCACCTTCTAGTCGGCGTCCTCGCCCTGTTCGCCGGTACCCAGGCCATGGCCCAGGACAGCCTGCGCATCGGCGTCGAAGCCAGCTACCCGCCCTTCTCCTACAAGAAGGCCGATGGCAGCCTGGCCGGCTTCGAGATCGACGTCGGCAACGCGCTCTGCGCCGAGATGAAAGTCACCTGCACCTGGGTCGAGCAACCCTTCGACGGCCTGATCCCGGCGCTGCGGGTGAAGAAGATCGACGCCATCATGTCGTCGATGACCGTCACCGAAGCCCGCCTGAAAGTGGTGGATTTCAGCCAGAGCTACTACAAGACCCCGGCCCGCTTCGTCACCCGCAAGGACCGCCCCGAGATCACCGCCGAAGGCCGCCTGGACGGCCTGCGCGTGGCCGTGCTGCGCGGCAGCGTCCACGCCCGCTACGTGCAGGACAAACTCGTGCCGCGCGGCGTGCAGATGGTGCAGTACGGCTCGCAACAGGAAGCCGACCTGGACCTGATCTCCGGTCGCGTCGACGCGATGATGGCCGACGCCATCAACCTCAAGGAGAACTTCCTGCAGAGCGAAGGCGGCAAGGGCTTCGCCTTCAACGGCCCGAGCTACGACGAGGAGGAATATTTCGGCAAGGGCGCCGGCATTGCCTTGCGCAAAGGCAACGAGGCCCTGCGCGACCGCTTCAACCAGTCCCTGGTCAACATCGGCCGCGACGGCGCCTACCAGAAGATCTACGACAGTTACTTTCCCCAGGGCGAGGTCAGCAAGCTGATTCAGTGAGGCTTTTGTAGGTTGGTCAGAGCGAAGCGAAGCCCAACGCTGCGGCGCCTGTGCCTGGCCACGTTAGGCCTCGCGGGCTCGGACCAACCTACGGGGCCGCTGCGCGGCCTTTCGCGAATGAATTCGCCCCCACAACGAAAAGCCGAGCCTACAGGCTCGGATACCCCACATCCCCGGCTACCTCGAAGAACGCCTTCACCACCCGCAGCTCCGCATGGCGTTGCTGGCAGGCGAGGAAGTGCCGGCTCACCAGCCCTTGGCCCTTGAGCGGAAGCACCTTCACGCGCGGGTCCTTCGGCGCCTCCTGGGCGTAGATGATGCTCACGCCGATTCCCGCCGCCACCGCCTCGATCACCGCCTCGCGGCTGTTCAGTTCCAGTTCCGCCGGCAGCTCCAGCTCCTGGCTGGCGCAGGCCCGCTCGAAAGTGCGGCGGGTCAGGGAGCCAGGTTCCCGTTGCAGCAGCACTTCACCCCGCAGCTCGTGCAGGGCCACCTCCTCACGGCTGCCGACCCAGGGATGCGCCGCCGGCAGCAGCAGGCACAGGCGCGCTTCCCCCAGCGGCAGCAGGTGCAGGCCGGCGCGCGGGGCGATGTCACTGACCAGGGCCAGGTCCACCCGCTCGCCATGCAGCGCCGTCAGGGTTTCCTGGGTGTTGCCCAGGCGCAGGTTGATGCGCACGCCGGGGTAGCGTTCGCGCATCCGCGCCAGCAGCGGCATGACCAGGTGCGGGCTGTCGGCCGCCAGTTCCAGGCGCCCCGAAGTCAGCGCCTGGCTGCTGTCCAGCAGGTCTTCGGCACGGTCGGCCAGGGTGAACAACTGATGGCTGATGGCGGCCAGGCGCCGGCCCAGTTCGGTGGGTTCCACCTGCCGCGCGGTGCGGCGCAGGAGCTGCACCTGGTAGTACTCCTCCAGTGCCTTCACGTGCCCGGTCACCGCCGGCTGGCTGATGCACAGGCGCTCGGCGGCGCGGGTGAAGCTGCCTTCGCGGACCACCGCATCGAAGGCGCGGAGCTGGAACAGGTTCATGGCCACTCCATCAGCAAGACTTATTCGACGGATAACGATAAACGATTTGAATGATGGATCGATGAACCCGCACGCTACGCCGCATCCCCCGTTCATCTCGCCCCTGGAGTTATTCCGTGCTCGCCACTCACGATCTCGCCACGCTGGTGGTGCTGCTTTCAGCGCTGATGCATGCGAGCTGGAACGCGGTGATCAAGGCCGGCAGCGACCGGCTGTCGTCCATGGCGCTGGTGGATGGCGTGGCCTTCTGCTTCAGCATCGCCCTGCTCCCCCTGGTGAGCCCGCCGTCGCTGTTGGTCTGGGGGCTGATCGGCCTGTCGGTGGTGGTGAACACCCTCTACCGGTTGCTGCTGATCCGTGCCTATCACTACGGCGACTTCGGCCAGGTCTACCCGGTGGTGCGCGGCCTGCCGCCACTGCTGGTGGCGCTCTGTGCGGGGCTGGTGTTCGGCGAGCAGCTGTCGGGCGCGATACTGCTGGGCATCGTGCTGATTTCCGTCGGTATCCTCAGCCTGCTCTCCACCCGCCTCGAATCCGGCGCACTCAAGGCCCTGGGCTGCGCGGCCCTGGCCGGCGCCGGGGTGGCGCTCTACACCCTGATCGACGCCCAGGGGGTGCGCCGTGCCGACAGCGTGCTGCAGTTCGTGGTGTACCTGACGCTGATGCAGAGCATGACCATTCCCGTGGTCGCCTGGCTGCGCCGTGGCCCGCTGGTCCTGCGCTTTGCCCGCGACCACTGGCGCATCGGCCTGTTCGGCGGTTTCAACTATTGCGTGGCCTATGGCCTGGTGCTGTTCGCCATGACCCTGGACAACGTGGCCAAGGTCGCCGCCCTGCGCGAAAGCAGCGTGATCATCGCCGCCATCATCGCCAGCCTGGTGTTCAAGGAGCCCTTCGGCATCCGCCGCATCCTCGCCGCCTGCGTGGTCACCGCCGGCATCCTGCTGATCAAGATGGTGGATTGAGGCGCGGGATCGATGGGCTCTACCGCTTGGCGATGATGTACACCGCGTGGACGATGCCGGGGATGTAGCCCAGGAGGGTCAGCAGGATGTTCAGCCAGAAGGCGCCCGCGAAGCCCACCTGCAGGAACACGCCCAGCGGCGGCAGGAGGATGGCGATGAGGATGCGGATAAGGTCCATGTTGTTGCTCCTTGTGAAAAAGGCCGTTCGCCTGGATACCGACCTTAGTACAGACCAGGCGTTCATCCAGATCGCGCCGCCGCGGAGCCGGCCGAGCACCCAAGGGTGGAAATGAAAGGCGATTTCCACCCTACGCAGGTCGCTTACTTCATCCCCAACTTATGCCGCGCCGCATACAGGCAAACCATCTCCATCGCCAGCGTGGCGCCGGCCAGGGCGGTGACCTCGGCGTTGTCGTAGGGCGGTGCCACCTCCACCACATCCATGCCCACCAGGTTGATGCCGCGCAGGCCACGGAGGATTTCCAGTGCCTGGTGGCTGGACAGCCCGCCGCAGACCGGCGTGCCGGTGCCGGGTGCGAAAGCCGGGTCGAGGCAGTCGATGTCGAAGGTCAGGTACACCGGGTTGTCGCCCACCCGCGCGCGGATGCGTTCGGCGATCTGCTCCGGGGTGTGGCGGTGCACTTCGCGGGCGTCCAGCATCTGGAAGCCCATCACGTCGTCGTTGGTGGTGCGCAGGCCCACTTGCACCGAGCGCGCCGGGTCTACCAGGCCTTCGCGGGCGGCGTGATAGAACATGGTGCCGTGGTCGATGCGCTGCACCTCTTCGTCCGGCCAGGTGTCGCTGTGGGCATCGAAGTGGATCAGCGACAGCGGGCCGTGTTTCGCCGCGTGAGCCTTGAGCAGCGGGTAGCTGATGAAGTGGTCACCGCCCAGGGTGAGCATGCCGGCGCCGGATTCGAGGATGCGCGCCGCATGGGCCTGGATGGCTTCCGGGGTGGCCTGCGGGGTTCCGTGGTCGAAGGCGCAGTCGCCGTAGTCGATCACCGCCAGGTGGTCGAAGGGGTCGAATTCCCAGGGGTAATGCCGGGCCCAAGCCATCTGCACCGAGGCGGCGCGAATGGCGCGCGGCCCGAAACGGCTGCCGGGGCGGTTGGTGGTGGCGGTGTCGAAGGGCACGCCGCTCACCACCAGGTCCACACCGCGCAGGTCGCGGCTGTAGCGGCGGCGCATGAAGCTAGTGATACCGGCGTAGGTGGATTCGGCGGCGGTGCCATAGAGGCTGTCGCGGGTGATGGCCTGGTCGTTGTCGAAGGCGTGGTCCATATCGGGCTCCATCGGTCTGGCTCCCCTTCGGGGCGAGGGGAGAGGGCAATCAGTACTGGGTACGGAAACGGGTCCACAGGCGGGTGCGGGCGCGCTGGTCCTTGAGCGACTGGATCTGCTCGCCGAACAGGCGGTCACGCACGTCCTTGCTCGGGTAGATATCCGGGTCGCCCGCCACCTCCGGCACCAACAGCGGCGTGGCGGCCTTGTTGGCGTTGGCGAAGAACTGGCTGTTGGTCAGCTCGGCAATGGCCTCGGGACGCAGCATGTAGTCGATGAAGGCGTGGGCGGCCTGGGGGTGCGGCGCATCGGCGGGAATGACCATGGTGTCGAACCAGATCAGCGTGCCCTCGCGGGGAATGCGGTAGATCACCTCGAAGGGCATCTTCGCCTGGCGGGCCTGGTCGGCGGCGATGGCGGCATCGCCGTTGTAGGTCAGGGCCAGGCAGATTTCGCCCTTGGCCAGATCGTTGATGTGCCTGCCGGCGCCGACATAGCGCACGTTGGGCTGCAACTGCGCGAACAGTGCCTGCACGGCTTTCAGATCGGCCTGTTCGGTGCTGTAGGGGGGCTTGCCCAAGTAATGCAGGGCGACGCTGATCACTTCCTGCGGCGAGTCGATCACGGCGATGCCGCAATCCTTCAGGCGGCTGGCGTACTCGGGTTTGAACAGCAGATCGAGGCTGTCCAGCGGTGTGTCGGGAATGCGCTTGGTAACAGCCTGCCTGTTGATCCCCAGGCCCACGGTGCCCCAGGTATAGGGCACGCCGAAGCGGTTACCGGGGTCGACGGTGGCCAGCTTGGCCAGCAGCTCCGGGTCGAGGTTGGCGAAGTTCTTCAGGTGCTCGCGCTGCAACGGCTGCACCGCCTTGGCCTGGATAGCGCGAGCCAGGCCGCTGCTGGCGGGAAAGACGACGTCGTAGCCGCTGCCACCGGTAAGCAGCTTGGCGTCGAGGGCTTCGGCGCTATCGAAGATGTCGTACTTCACCTCGACGCCGCTTTCCTCCTTGAAGCCTTGCAGGGCCTTTTCCGGGATATAGGCCGACCAGCTGTAAAGGTTCAGCGCCCTGTCTTCGGCATGCAGCGGCAAGGCGCAGGCGAACAGGGCAACAAGCAACAAGGGACAACGCATGATGGGCTCCTGGGAAATTGCAGGTGGGGCCATGCTGCGCCGGGCTTTGCTTCGGATAAATATGAAGTGTTCTACTTTGGCATCTACAGCTATCAATGTTTGGTGCCGCCATGCTCAGCCAGCTCCACGACCTCGACCTGCAACTGCTGCGCATCTTCGTCACGGTGGTGGAGAGCGGCGGCTTCAGCGCGGCCCAGGGCGAGCTGGGTATCGGCCAGTCCACCATCAGCACGCAGATGGCCAAGCTGGAAACACGGCTGGGCTTTCGCCTGTGCGAGCGCGGCAAGGCGGGGTTCCGCCTGACGCCCAAGGGCGAACAGGTGCTGGCCGCCACCCGCAGGCTGTTCGGCGCCATCGAGACCTTCAAGGGCGAGGCGCAGGGCATGGCCGACATGCTCCTGGGCGAGCTGCGTATCGGCCTGTCCGAATCCCTCGACAACCAGGTGCTGCAGCGCCTGGGCGCGGCCATCGGGCGCTTCCGCCAGCGCAAGCAGGCCGTGCAGTTCGAGCTGATCAGCGCCATGCCCGCCGAGCTGGAGCGGCGCCTGCTTCAGGACCAGCTGCACCTGGCCATCGGCTATTTCTCCGGCAGCCAGGCGGCGCTGGATCTCCAGCCGCTGTTCAGCGAGCAGCAGCGCCTGTTCTGCGGGATCGGCCACCCGCTGTTCAGCCGTCGTGATGTCAGCCTCGACGACCTCGCCGCCTGTGACCTGGTGCAGCACCCCTACCGCTTCGAGGAGGCCCGGCAACCTTTCCCGAGCGGCCCCAGCAGCGCCCGCACGGAACAGGTGGAATGCAGCCTGGCGCTCATCCTCTCCGGGGCACATATCGGCTACCTGCCGGAACACATCGCCGCGCCCTGGGAAGCCAGCGGGCAACTGCGCGCCCTGCTGCCGGAGGAAACCGGCTACCGCGTGCAGTTCCACCTCAGCCGCCATCGCGGACGGCAGCCGAGCGAGGCGCAGGTGGCGTTCGTGGAGGATCTGCTTGGGGCGTTTGCAGACGCCCTTCCGTAGGGTGGAGCGTCGAACGGTGGAAATGAAAAGCGATTTCCACCCTACGGCCGGCTTCTGGCATTCAGCCTGCCGCCTGCCGCCCTTTACATGTACCAGCGATATTCCCGCGCGCTGACTTCGTTCATGAAGTCGAGGAATTCCTGGCGCTTGTTCTCGCAATAGACCATCACGAACTCGCTGCCCAGGCCTGCGTTCACCACGGGGTGGCTACGCATGGCGGTGACGGCGGTGAGCATGTCCTTGGGGAAGTCGATGCCGCTTTCGCGGTCTTCGTTGAGCGGGGCGATGGGTTCGCGGGCGGCGTCCAGGCCGTGTTCCATGCCGGTGAGGATGGCGGCCAGCACCAGGTAGGGGTTGGCGTCGGCGCCGGCCAGGCGGTGCTCGATACGCAGGTTGCGGCCGTCGGATTCGGGGATGCGGATGCACGCATCGCGGTCCTCGAAGCCCCAGCTCGCGCGGCTGGCGGCGTTGACCATGGCGCCGTAGCGGCGGAAGGCGTTGTGGTTGGCGGCGAAGATCGGCATGCAGTGGGGCAGCAGGTCCAGGCAGCCGGCCACGGCATGGCGCAACGGGCGCTGGTCGTCGGCGGCCAGCAGGTTGTTGCCGTCACGGTCGTAGAGGCTGACGTGCACATGCATGCCGCTGCCCGGTGCGTTCAGGTAAGGCTTGCTCATGAAGCTGGCGCGATGGCCGTGCTTCATCGCCACGCCACGGGTGCTGCGGCAGAACAGGGCGGCCCAGTCGGCGGCCTTGAGGCCATCGTCGCAGTGGCCGAAGTTGATCTCGAACTGGCCCGGGCCGAGTTCAGCGGTGATGACGTTGGCGGCCACGCCCTGCTCGTTGGCGGCCTCGACCATCTCGTGCAGCACACTGGAGAAGCGCGACAAGCGCTCGATGTGCATGTTCGGCTGGTCATCCTCGTCCTCGCAGAGCGGGTCGCGGGGGAACTGCGGCAGGCCGTCCTTGAGCTTGCGGTCGAACAGATAGAACTCCAGTTCGAAGGCCACCACCGGGCGGATGCCGCGCTTTTCCAGACGCTGGATGACCCGCGCCAGCACCTCGCGGGGCTCGAATTCGATGGGGGCTGCGGTCCCGTCGGAGGTGATGAGCATCTGCCCCAGGGGCTCCTTCTCCCAACGCACCGGTACCAGGGTGCCGGGCACCAGGCGGCGCGGTGCATCCGGGTCGCCGTCGGCGAAGCAGTAATCACCTATGGGGTAGAGCCCGCCCTGGGTGCCCAGCAGCACGCAGTTCTGCGGCACTTTAAGCGGGCTGCCGGCGGCCACCTTTTCCACCATCTCGATGGGATAACGCTTGCCGTAGAAATGGCCGGGAATATCCAGGCAGATCAGGTCGACATAGCGGATTTCCGGGTACTTGCCACGGAAGGCGCGCACTTCGCTGAGCAGGTCGGGGTACAGGTTTGTTGTTGTCATCACTGCTGTCCTGCGAGTTCTGGGTTCAGAGCCTGCCCACGGTTTGGCGTCGAGGGCGAGGCGTCGCTTTTGACGCAGCATCGCCGCCGCACGGCAAACCGCAGACAGGCTCTAGGTGAATACCCAAAGGACTCGCGTTGGTTTGTCGGAAAGATTGGCGTAGCGGAACTGGGCGTGGGCCGGCAGCTGGAAGCTGTCGTTGGGGTAGAGCGTGACCGGCTGGGCATCGTCGCCGTACCAGACGGTCAGCTCGCCTTCGAGGACGAAGCCGCCCTGCTCCGAGCTGTCGTCCAGGTGCCCTTCGCCGCTGGTGGCGCCGGGCTCCAGGTGACTTTCCAGCATGGAGAAGCCGCCGGACATGGTCGGCGAGGCCAGCACGTCGGTGATGCCGCCGGCGTAGTAGAGGGTGCGGCGCTCGCCGGGGCGGGTCACCCAGCGCAGCTCGCGGGGCTTCTGCAGGCTGTAGAAGTAGGTGGTGGGCACGCCGAGGGCTTCGCTGATGGCGGTGAGGTCGGCCACGGTCGGGCGGGACAGCCCGCGCTCCACCTGGGAGAGGAAGCCCACCGAGCGGTCGATGCGCGTGGCAAGCTCGCCCAGGGTCACGTTCTTGTGCTTGCGCAGGTCGCGGATGAGGATCGCGAGGCCTTCGATTTCGTCGTGCTTGTCCATGTGGGAACTCCGGCTGCCAGACTCGAAAGGCGCGACCTTAAATCACATCCCGCAAGCGGTAATAGGCCTTGCCCGCAGCCTCCAGCGGCGCCGCCAGCAGCGAGCCGCCCGGGAAGCGCGGATTGCCGATGGCCTGGTAGAGATCCAGCAGGTCGTGGTTACCGAGAATCGCATCGCTCACTGCCCTGGCCCCGGCCAGGGTGGGCAGCACGCCGTGGCCGGAGAAGCCCTGCAGCCAGTAGCGCGAGCCTTCGCGGCCGATATCCGGGGTGCGCTTCATGCTGACGTCGATATGCCCGCCCCAGCCGAATTCGATCTCCACGCCCTTGAGCTGCGGGAAGACGCGCTCCAGGTAGGGGCGCGTGGCCGCCGGCACATCCTTGGGCAGGCCGCCCAGGTAGGTGCAGCCGCCGCCGAACAGCAGGCGGTGGTCGGGGGTGAGGCGGAAGTAGTCGGGCACGAACTGGTTGTCGATCACACAGCTGTTCTTCGGCAGCAGCGAGCGCGCCAGCTCCGGGTCCAGCTGCGCGGTGGCCACCTGGTAGGAGCCTACCGGCAGCAGGCGGCTGGAGAGTTGCCGGTCGAGGCGGTCGACATAGGCATTGCAGGCCAGCACCAGGATGGCGCCGCGCACTTCGCCCTGGGCGGTGCGCGCCACATAACCGGAGGGCGTTTCGCGGTATTCCAGCACCTGGCTCTGTTCGTAGATGCGGCCGCCACGGGCTTCGATGGCGGCGGCCAGGCCCTGGGCCAGCTTGAGCGGGTTGAGGTGGGCGGCTTCCGGGTCGTACAGCGCGGCCTGGTAACGCGGGCTGTCGATCCACTCGGACAGTTCGTCGCGGCGGATCAGACGCATCCCGTCGTAACCCCATTTGTGGATGGCGTCGTGCTGGGCTTCTTCAAGCAGCTTCACCCGGCGCTCCAGCACAGCGGTCCACAGGCTGCCGATGCGGTAGTCCACATCGAAGCCGTGGCGCCCGGGCAGCTCGCGCATTTCATCGGCGGCCCAGCGCATGCTGTCCCACAGCCGGCGGGCGCGCTCCAGGCCCAGCGCCTTTTCCAGCGGCGGCATATCGCAGGACCAGCCCAGCAGCGCCTGCCCGCCATTGCGCCCGGAGGCAGCCCAGGCCACGCGACTGGCTTCCAGCAGGGTCACGCGCTTGCCGGCTTCGGCCAGGCGCAGGCCGGTGTGCAGCCCGCTGAAGCCGGCGCCGATGATCAGGACATCGGTCTCCTCGCTGCCGGCCTGGATCGGGCGCAGGGGAATGCTGCCGGGATAGGTGCGGGCGTAGTAGGTGCCGACATGCTGGGCGGACTGCTTGAACATGGGAGCCTCGTGAAATTTTGTTGTAAGGATTTCATGAAAATCTACACAAAATAATTCACGACGCCAAGCAGAATGTTTGATATTCAGAACAAACAGGCAGGAAGAACAGCCGAAAGCCGCAGAACACAAGGTAGTCAGCGCAAGTGCGTGATTGAAATTACGTACAGATGGGCAGCCCTGCGGGCTGCTTGGCGAATGAATTAGCCCCTGCAGGGCTGTGCCAAAGATGAGCCGAGAGTCACCCCTCTCCTCTTTAGGGAGAGGGGCCGGGGGAGAGGGTGGTTTCGACTGGCGCGGAGTCCGTGAAGTCCCGTGCTACGGATCAGCTCGTGCGCTGCGCCCAGGCCTGCTGCTTGAGATTCGCGGCGACGTAATCGAGGAAGCAGGCGATGCGCGAAGCCAGGGCGGTATTGCGGTAGTACACGGCATTGATCGGCTGACGGACTTCTAGGGTGTCGCCGGCCAGCACCTGTACCAGGCTGCCGCTGGCCCGGTCGACCTGGGTCATGAAGTCCGACAGGCAGACGATGCCGGCCCCGGCCAGGGCGAGATGGCGCAGGGTTTCGCCGCTGGAAACCTTGATCGACGGCTCGATCTGCAGGCTGTCGCCCTGGGCATGGCGCAGCGGCCACTGGTTGAGGCTTTCCGGCTGGGTGAAACCGAGCAGATTGCGGCCCTGCAATGCCTCCACCGTTTCCGGTGTACCGTTGGCGTCGAGGTACGCGGGGCTGGCCAGGACGCGGATGCGACTGCTGCCCAGGGGGCGGGCATGCAGGGTGGAATCACGCAGGGTGCCGATACGGATTGCGATGTCGGTGCGGTGCTCGATCAGGTCGATGATCTGGTCGCTGCTGTGCAGTTCCAGTTCGATCTCCGGGTAACGCTGGCGAAACCCCGCCACCAGCGGCACCAGCACATGCAGCATGAAGGGCGAGGCGGCGTTGACCCGCAGGCGCCCGGCCGGTTTCTGGCGGCGCAAGGCCATCTGCTCTTCCGCCTCCTCCACCTGCGCCAGGATGCGCCGCGCCTGGGCGAGGAACGCCTCGCCCTCTTCGGTCAGTTCCAGACGGCGGGTGGTGCGCCGCAGCAGGGTGACATCGAGCTTGTCTTCCAGGCGGCTGAGGGCGCGGCTGACGCCGGAGGCGGTCTGCGCCAGCTGCTCGGCGGCGGCGGTGATGGAACCCGTGTCGACCACGGCGGTGAAGGCTTGCAGTTCGTCCAGGGTGGTTTTCATTCGTGACTTCCGAGCAAATATCCTGCCCTTGATAGCCGGGTTTTCCTCATGAGTCGAGTGGCGAGGCTCATGCGCAAAGAGCGGCCTCCACCCTTGTACGCAGCGGAGGCACCGAGTGACGGCGCCGGCGGATGCAACTACCCTCCTCCCTGTTCTGCCAGGGAGAGATCAGCCCATGTCCACCCAACGCGCCCTGCCGCGATTCGCCTGCATCGCCGCGCTGGCCCTGCTCGGGGCCTGCGTCCAGCAACCGCAGCAACAACAACCCGCCACACCGCCCGCCGACCAGCCCCAGACGCCGGCCCCGGCCAGCGCGCCGCAAGACCCGCAGGCCGCCGAATTCGAGCGCATTCGCCAGCAGGCCATGCGCGGCGACCTCGACAGCCAGTACCAGCTCGGCAACCACTACTTCGTCGGCAAGCCGCAGAAGGACCTCAAGCAGGCCGAGTACTGGTGGAAGCAGGCCGCCGACCGGGGGCATTCCCAATCGGCCGTCAGCCTCGCCTTTCTCTACACCGGCCGCGCCGACCCGGCCCTAGCCGACCAGCGCGCCATGCACAAGTACCTCAACCAGGCTGCCGCCGCCGGCAACGCCATGGCCCAGCATGTGCTCGGCAAGATGTACGCCCAGGGCGCCGAAGGCCTGAAACGCGACCCCTACCAGGCCCGCGCGCTGTTCCAGAGCGCCTGCGACAAGCAGTACGCGCCGAGTTGCGAGGCGTTGAAGACGCTGCAGATGAACTGATCTTCCGGACAGGATCGCTTTCGCCGAGTGCGCCGTGCGCATGGGAGATTCGGCAGGACGTACCCGGTGCGCGCGGCGCACCCTGCAAGGGCCCGTCCTGTGCGAATTCATTCGCGAAGGGGTTCGCAACCCGCCAACAAGAACGCCCGGCAGGAGTCGGGCGTTTTCGTTCGCACGTCGGTCAGAACCGGTAGTTGGCGCTGAGCTCCAGGGTGCGCGGCGCACCGGGGGTGATCAGGTCAACCGACCCGTGGGCCGAGGCGTAGTAGTCCTTGTCGAAGACGTTCTTCAGACGCAGGGCCATGTCCCATTGCGGCACGTTGTAGAACAGCGCCGCATCGTAGGTGGTGTAGCTGGGCATCACCACGTTGTTATCGAGGGAGGTGTACTGATCATCCACATAGTTGACGCCTGCACCGATCCGCCACTCCGGAGTCAGGGAACGGACCACCCAGAGGTTGGCGCTGTTGCGCGGGGTCAGGGTGGGGGTCTGCCCTTCGTTGGCTACGCCGTTGGTCTTACTGTTGGACTTGGTGATTTCCGCGTCCAGGTAGGCGTAGCCGCCGTAAATGTTCCACTTGTCGGTGATCTGGCCGCTGAAGGTGGCTTCGAAACCATCGGTGCGCTGCTCGCCCGCGAGGATGGTGAGGGCGGGGTTCGCCGGGTCGGTGGTCTTCATGTTGGTGCGTTCCAGACGGAACACCGCCGCGGTCACCGAGAGGCGATTGTCCAGCAGGTCCCACTTGGCGCCCAGCTCATAGTTGGTGGTCTTTTCCGGCTCCAGGTTCTCGGTCGCAGGACTGAGCTGGAACACCTCGGCCGAGGGCTGGTAGCTGCGGCTGACGGAAACGTAGTAGGACTGGATCTGGTCCGGCTGGTACACCAGGCCGGCGCGCGGACTCCAGGTCTTGTCGGTGCGGTCGAGGTCGACGTTCTGCACGCGCTTGTCGTCGAACTCCTGGCCGAAGATGTCGTAGCGCACGCCGAGCAGCGCCTTCCACTGAGAAGTCAGCTCGATCATGTCCTGCACGTAGAAACCGGCGGTTTCCTGGTAGTTGGTACCCTTGGCAGCCAGGTTGCTGGCGTGCTCCGGTACCGGCACCAGGGCATCGCGGAACACCGGCACCTGGGCCACGTTGTTCTGGCTGAAGTTCCGCTGGTACTTGTCCTGGTAACCCACTTCCACGCCATAGAGCAGGCTGTGCTGCATGCCGGCCAGCTGGAGTTGCTGCTTCAGGTCGGTCTGGTTGAATACACCGTACTCGTCGCGGGCGACGTTGCCACGGTTCAGCTTCACCAGCAGTTCGCCGTTGGGCGCGGTGACGAAGCGGTTCGCGCTGCTGTCGGCAAGCGTGTTGTTGCGGTCCAGGTCGTAGTGGTAGTAGCGCGTGGCGTTGGTCAGGGTCAGGTCGTCGTTGATCCGGTAGTCCACGCTGGCGGTGAAGGAGAACACCTCGCTGCGAGCGTAGTCCTGGTCCGGGTCGCCGGAGCCGAAGCGCTTGTCACGGTCGACGTCCACCGGTCGATTGCCGAGGGCGGGGATACCGAAATCGATCAGGCGCTTGTCGTAGAGGTAGGTGGCGCCGAGGTTCAGCTCCAGGTCGTCGGACAGCCTGAAGTAGGCCGAAGGCGCGATGGCCTTGCGGTCGATATAGCCGTCGTCGCGAAAGGTGTCGCTGTCTTCATAGGCGCCAGTGACACGGAAGGCCTTGTCGCGTTGCTGCTGGTCGGCCCAGCCGGCATCGAACTGGGTGCGGCGCTTGCCTTCGCTGTCGAAGGTGACACCGACTTCCTGCCTGGGATCGAAGCCGGGCTTCTTGCTCACGCTGTTGATCAGGCCGCCGGAGGAGCCGCGGCCATAGAGCACGGCGGCCGGGCCCTTGATCACTTCGACGCGCTCGATGTTGGAGAGGTCGCGGAAGTAGAGGGCGTCGTCACGCATGCCGTCGATGAACATGTCGCCGATGGCGCTGAAGCCGCGAATGGTGACTTGGTCGCGCTGGCCATCGCCGTTGGAGAGGCCGACGCCGGGGACGTTCTTCAGCACGTCTTCCAGGGACTGGGCCCCCTTGTCCTTGATCACGCTTTCGGGCACGACGTTGACAGTCTGGGGGATGTCGCGCAGCGGCGCATCGATCTTCAAGGCGCTACGGCTCTCGGTGGCCTGGTAGCTCTGTTGTTCATAGGTACCAGTCACCGAAGTAGCCGGAATGGCCAGTGCTTCAGCGGTTTCAGCCTGAACTGCGGGAATTGCCAGCAGACCCAGCATCGGCAGCGATGCCTGGGCAAGACACTTCTTTGCCACCACGAGCTCCTTGGAATTGTTAAAGGCAGCAAATGGTAACAATTTGCATTTGTAAATCAAATGTAAATGATTGGGTTTCCGATAAAAATTTCTGCCGGGGTTGAGCAGTAGACTCCCGGCTCACGCGCAGTGCATACCTGACCACCTCCCTGTAGAAGGGGCGATTTCATGGGCTATGTCTGCATCAAGTGGTGCGAGTCGCTGCATGCCTGGAGGGTGAGCGCAGGCGCGCTGCGTCGGGAGGTGAAACACAAGGGGCCTGACCTGAGCCCCGCACCGGCGTCAGCTGTTGGCGCAGGCGCTGGACTCTTTCAGGTAGGTCACGGACTTCTCTTTGCCCTGGGAGTCGACGTACGTCATCGTCGCCTGGACAGTTTCGCAGGTCAGCGAGTTCGGTTCGTCGATGGAGATTACACGGGCGACGTCCAGCGGCATGCCGTAGCTGTAGGGCACGGCGTCGGCGGACTTGGCGGCGAAGGCGCTGCCGCTGGCCAGAAGGGCGAGCAGCAGACTGGTACTGATGGAGGTTGCGCGGTTCATGATGGAACTCCTGATTTGCCTTGGCGGGCCCCGGCATCGCCAGGCGATGCGTTCTCGGCCCATGTGACAATTCCACTCCACTCACGGCGCCTGAAAAAGACGACTTTGCTGAAAGCGCTTTTCCGTTGCGCGTAACAATCCACGCCGCCCGACGGTCATGCCAGGCTGCCTGGCCAGGTCTATCGTTGCCTGACCGGGAACTGCCACCAGGCGAGGATGCAGCCATGAATAGCAGTGATCTGCTCGAACAACTGCTGCGGGCCGGACAGGCTTCAGCGGCGCAACGCGGTGGCGCCGACATGGCGTCGCAGGACCCTCTGGGAGGGCTCGGCGGCCTGCTGGGCGGGCTGATGGGCGGCGGTGGCCCCAATGCAGGGCTGGGCGGACTGCTCGGCGGCATTCTCGGTGGCGGCAACCCTCTGGGAGGCAGCCCCACGGGGGGCGGGCGCTCCGGCGGGATGAACTACGCGGCGCTGGCCTCCCTCGGCATGATGGCCTTCCAGGCGTACCAGGCCTGGCAGCGCCAGCAGGCCTCTGCGCCGCAACAGGCGCTGCGCACCGTGGACCAGCTCTCCGGGGCTGAGGCCGATGACCACAGCCTGGCCATCCTCCGTGCGCTGATCGCTGCCGCCAAGGCAGACGGACGTATCGACGAACAGGAAAAACAGGTCATCTACGCAGAAATCTCCCGCCACACCGACGACCCGCAATTGCAGCAATGGCTGGACCAGGAGGTGCGCCGGCCGCTGGATGCCGCCGAGGTCGCAAAATCCGCCCGGGACCCGGCCATGGCCGCCGAGATGTATCTGGCCAGCGTGATGCTGGTGGACAAGCAGCAAGCCGCCGAACGCACCTACCTGGATGAGCTGGCCTATCAGCTCAGGCTCGCCCCCGAGCTGCAGTCGCAGCTGGAGCAGCAGGCTGCGGGAACCGCCTAGGGGTTCACCTGGTAACCGCGCTGCTGCAGGCAACTCATGTAGGCCGACGAGGCGTTGCTGCTGGCCTGTTCATTGTTGCGGCGGTCTTGCCGGCGTTCCTGGCGCTGGCGCGAGCCGCCGACCACCATGCCGGCCACCGCGGCGTCCTTGGCGCGTTCCTGCCGGTATTCCTCCTGCAGGTCGCTGCCGACACGGTCGTAGTCGTTGCTGCGCGCCTGGGCAACGGCGGCACCCGCCACGGCGCCGGTGGCAGCCCCGCGAACGCGGCCGCCGCTCGGAGTGGAAGTGGTGGAGCTGGTGGTGCTGCCGGCCTGGGCCTGGCAGTTGGCGATGTCCTGCTGGATCTGTTGCTGGGTCTGGCCCTGCAGCGGCACCACGGTTTCGGCGAAGGCGGGCAGGCAGATGAGCGAGGCAAGCAGGGTCCAGCGGCAGGGGGCGAAGGGGATCATGTAAATGAGGCTCTCGAGTGAAGTGGAGGGGGCCAACGTGTCTCTAGCCATGTGGAGTTCAGTCTGGTTCGGCTCCGGGCAGCGTGACGGCGGCTCCGACCAATGGGCACGGCCGGTCGGCTTCAGGTAGCCTTGCGCACCCGCTAACCTCTACGCAGCCAAGCGCACCGAGCCAACCCATGTCCGACCTGCCACTCGATGAAATCGACCGCCAGCTGATCGCCGCCCTGCAGATCAACGCCCGCGAGAGCGTGGCGACGCTGGCCCGACACCTGGGCATCGCACGCACCACGGTGACCTCGCGCCTGGCACGTCTGGAAAAGACGCAGGTCATCACCGGCTACGGCGTGCGTCTGGGCCGGCGCGTGGCCGATGGCGGCCTGCAGGCCTATGTGGGGATCACAGTGAAACCGCGCAGCGGCAGGGAGGTGCTGCGGCGCCTGACCGGCATGGCGGAAGTGCAGGTGCTTTGCGCGGTGAGTGGCGAGTTCGACTACGTCGCCTGGCTGCGCGCCGACTCCCCCGAACGCCTCGACGAACTGCTGGACCTGATCGGCAGCGTGGACGGAGTGGAGAAAACTACCACCTCCATCATCCTCAGCTGCAAGATCGACCGCGGCCAGCCGTTGACGCCGCCTTCCGCCTGACGCCGCCGGCGCTCCCGGATTTCATCCAGGCTGCGAATCCTTCGCGAGCAGAGCTCGCTCCTGCAAATCCTTCCGACGACTAACCTTGAAGGAATCGGCTTGTGTCGAGTTCGTCAAAATGATGTCAATTCTCGTCGTTAAGCAGCATATGACTGCCAAACGACGACACTATTGGTCTTATGGACGAAAACGACGCTCCCTAGAATGGCTCCACCGCGGCCAACCGGCCGCTCTCCCACAAGCCTTCAAGGTCCAGCATGAACAACAACAATCGCCACCCCGCCGACGGCAAGAAACCCATCACCATTTTTGGCCCGGACTTCCCCTTCGCCTTCGATGACTGGATCCAGCATCCGGCCGGCCTGGGCAGCATTCCCGCCGAGCATCATGGCGCCGAGGTGGCCATAGTCGGGGCCGGTATCGCCGGCCTGGTAGCGGCCTACGAGCTGATGAAGCTGGGCCTCAAACCCGTGGTGTACGAAGCCTCCAAGATGGGCGGGCGTCTGCGCTCGCAGACCTTCGAAGGCACCGACGGCATCATCGCCGAGCTGGGCGGCATGCGCTTCCCGGCCTCCTCCACCGCCTTCTACCACTACGTGGACATGCTCGGCCTCGAGACCCGCCCCTTCCCCAACCCGCTGACGCCGGCCTCGGGCAGCACGGTCATCGATATCGAAGGCAAGACCTACTACGCCGAGAAGATGGCCGACCTGCCGGCGCTGTTCCAGGAAGTGGCCGATGCCTGGGCCGATGCGCTGGAAGACGGTGCCCACTTCGGCGACATCCAGCAGGCCATCCGCGACCGCGACGTGAAGCGCCTGAAAGACCTGTGGAACACCCTGGTTCCGCTGTGGGATGACCGCACCTTCTACGACTTCGTGGCCAGCTCCAAGGCCTTCGCCAAGCTGTCCTTCCACCACCGCGAAGTGTTCGGCCAGGTGGGCTTCGGCACCGGCGGCTGGGACTCGGACTTCCCCAACTCGATGCTGGAAATCTTCCGCGTGGTGATGACCGCCTGCGACGACAACCAGCACCTGATCGTCGGCGGCGTGCAGCAGGTGCCCATGGGCATCTGGCGCCACGCTCCCGAGAAATGCGCGCACTGGCCGGCGGGCACCAGCCTGGCGTCCCTGCACAACGGCGCCGCCCGCCCCGGCGTGAAACGCATCGCCCGCGCCGCCGATGGCCGCATCGCCGTGACCGACAACTGGGGTGACACCCGCCACTACGCGGCGGTGCTCGCCACCTGCCAGAGCTGGCTGCTGACCACCCAGATCGAGTGCGAGGAATCGCTGTTCTCGCAGAAGATGTGGATGGCCCTGGACCGCACCCGCTACATGCAGTCGTCCAAGACCTTCGTGATGGTCGACCGCCCCTTCTGGAAGGACAAGAATCCGGAAACCGGCCGCGACACCCTGAGCATGACGCTCACCGACCGTCTCACCCGCGGCACCTACCTGTTCGACAACGGCGACGACAAGCCCGGTGTGATCTGCCTGTCCTATTCCTGGATGAGCGACGCGCTGAAGATGCTCCCGCACCCGGTGGAGAAACGCGTGAAGCTGGCTCTGGACGCGCTGAAGAAGATCTACCCGGACGTGGACATCGCCAGCCACATCATCGGCGACCCGATCACCATTTCCTGGGAGTCCGACCCGCACTTCCTCGGTGCCTTCAAGGGTGCGCTGCCGGGTCACTACCGCTACAACCAGCGCATGTACGCGCACTTCATGCAGGACGACATGCCCGCCGAGCAGCGCGGCATCTTCATCGCCGGTGACGACGTGTCCTGGACCCCGGCCTGGGTGGAAGGCGCGGTGCAGACCTCGCTCAACGCGGTCTGGGGCATCATGAAGCACTTCGGCGGCAGCACCCCGGCGGAGAACCCCGGCCCCGGTGACCTGTTCGCCGAACTCGGCCCCATCGCCCTGCCGGACTGAGCCAGGAGACGTCCATGCGCATCGCCCTCTATCAGTGCCCGCCCCTCCCGCTGGAGCCTGCGGCCAACCTCGACCGCCTGCGCCAGCGGGCGGCCGAGGCGGCGCGAGGTGGCGCAGAACTACTGGTGACGCCGGAGATGTACCTCAGCGGTTACAACATCGGCCTGGAAGCGGTCGGCAGCCTGGCACAGGCCGCCGACGGCGACTGGGCCGGGCAGCTGGCCGGAATCGCCCGCGAGCATGGCATCGCCCTGCTCTACGGCTACCCGGAGCGCGACGCCGAGGGAAACATCTTCAATTCGGTGCAGCTGATCGACGCGCAGGGCCAGCGCCTTGGCAATTACCGCAAGACCCATCTCTTCGGCGAGCTGGACCGGAGCATGTTCAGCGCCGGCGGCGACGACTATCCGCTGCTGGAACTGAACGGCTGGAAGCTGGGGATGCTGATCTGCTACGACGTGGAGTTCCCGGAAAACGTGCGGCGCCTGGCCCTGGCCGGCGCCGACGCGATCCTGGTGCCGACCGCCAACATGGAGCCGTACGATTTCGTCTGCGACGTGCTGGTGCGTGCCCGTGCCTTCGAGAGCCAGTGCTACCTGGCCTACGCCAATTACTGCGGCGCCGAAGGGGAAATCCGCTACTGCGGCCTGTCCAGCGTTTCCGCCCCGGATGGCAGCAGGGCCGCCATCTGCGGCCGCGAGGAGACCCTGGCCTTCGCTGACCTTGAGCGGGACAAGCTGGAAGCCTCGCGAGCCGGCCTCACCTACCTCAGGGATCGCCGGGCGGAGTTGTATCGCCCCTTGCTGTAGCCGGGCTGAACCTGTGGGGGCGAATTCATTCGCCCCCACAGGAAAAGCG
The DNA here is from genome assembly GCF_043392685.1 of Metapseudomonas phytobenefica. Taxonomy (NCBI): domain Bacteria; kingdom Pseudomonadati; phylum Pseudomonadota; class Gammaproteobacteria; order Pseudomonadales; family Pseudomonadaceae; genus Metapseudomonas; species Metapseudomonas phytobenefica. Next base: position 90,457 of record NZ_JBHZGM010000006.1, read on the forward strand.
AATCAGGCCCGCGAAGATCAGGTCAGTGAAGCATGCGGGCCGGTGAGGTAGTCGAGCAGGCGGAACAGGGTCGGCGCCAGGGCGCTGCAGTGGGGGAAGCCGTCGCGGATGGCCACCGCATCCTCTACCGAGCCGGGCAGTTCCAGGTCCGCCGCGCAGGCCTGCAGCATCGCCTCGATGCTGTCCGGGGTGCTCTCCAGATGGCATTGCAGGCCGATGGCGCGCTCTTTCCAGACGAAGCCCTGGTTGGCGCAGGTGGCCGAGCCATAGAGCGGGATCGCCTCCGCCGGCAGGTCGAAGCTCTCGCCGTGCCAATGCATCGCCAGCAGGCGCTGCGGCAGCATGCGGCCCACCGGCGAGCGATCCGCTTCCGGGCGTTTTTCCATGGGCCACCAGCCGATCTCCGTCTCGCTCCTGCGCACCTCGGCCCCCATGGCCTGAGCCAGGAGCTGGCCGCCGAGGCAGATGCCGAGTATCCGCTTGCCGGCATCCAGCGACTTGCGGATCAGTTGCTTCTCGGCCTTGAGCCAGGGCAATTCGCCCTCGTCATGCACGCTCATGGGACCGCCGAGGACGATCAGCAGGTCGAAGTCGTCCGGCTTCGGCAGGCGCACGTCGGCATAGAGATTGAACACCCGCACCCTGGCGGCGCGCAGGTCGAGCCATTGATTGATGCGGCCGGGACCTTCGAAAGGGGCATGCTGCAGGATGGCGACGCGCATGTCAGGCGATCTCCAGGGGGGTGTTCTTGGCCAGGGCGAAAGCGCGGTTCAGGCGTTTGAGCATTTCATCGACATTGGCCCGGCTTACGGTGAGCGCCGGGGTGAAGCGCAGACAGCTGGGCTGCGGCGCGTTGATCAGCAACCCTTCATCGAGGGCATGGCGGGCCACCAGCGGCGCGGACTGATGGATCAGCGGCAGGCCGACCATCAACCCATGGCCACGCAGGGGACCATGACCGTGGAGACGGGACACCCGCGCCAGCCCTTCGCGCATATGCTGGGCCACGTCGCGCACCTGTTCCAGGAAGCCCGGCTCCAGCACGGTGTCCAGCACCGCCAGGCCGGCGGCGGTCATCAGGGCGTTGCCGTGGTAGGTGCCGCCCTGTTCGCCCGCCTCGAAGCAGCAGGCGTTGCCCCGAGCCAGCAGCGCCGCCAGGGGCACGCCACCACCCAGGCCCTTGCCGAGGGTGATGATGTCGGCGCGGATGCCATAGAGTTCCTCGGCCAGCAGGGTGCCGCAGCGGCCGATGCCGGTCTGCACCTCGTCGAGGATCAGCAACACACCCCGCTCGCGGCACAGGCGCTCGGCGCCCTGCAGGTAGTCCAGCGTGGCCGGTATCACGCCGGCCTCGCCCTGCACCGGCTCCAGCATCACCGCGACCGTCTGCTCATCCACCGCTTCGGCCAGGGCTTCGAGGTCGTTGTAGGGAACCTTGGTGAAGCCGGGCACCTTGGGCTCGAACAGCGCCTCGAAGGCCGGCTTGCCGGACGCCGACATGGTCGCCAGGGTGCGGCCGTGGAAGCTGTTGCAGGCGGTAACGATGCGATAGGCACCACCGCGATGCAGCTGGCCCCATTTGCGCGCCAGCTTGATGGCGCCTTCGTTGGCCTCGGCGCCGCTGTTGAGGAAGTAGACCTGGTCGCTGCCGCTGGCCTGGCACAGGCGCGAGGCCAGCTTCAGCATGCCGCGGTTGTAGTAGGCCGGGCCGGGGTTGATCACGTTTTCCGCCTGGCGCTTGAGTGCATCCACCACCACGCTCGGGCTGTGGCCCAGGCTGTTGACCGCCCAGCCCTGGGTGAAGTCCAGGTAGGCGCGGCTTTCGGAGTCCCAGAGCCAGGAGCCCTGGCCGCGCACGAAGAGCTGCGCCGGACGTTCCACGGTCTTCATCAGACGCAGGCTGGCGAGTGGGTCACGCATGTTCGGGGACCTTTTCATGGCGGTATTCGACGCCCAGCAGGCGCAGGCCGTCCGGGCCCTGTTCGAGAATCCGGCGCACTTCGCGACGTCGTTCGATGCGCAGGCTGAAACCGTCTTCACGGGGGAATCGCTTGCGCAGCTCGCGGGTCAGCTCGACGTAGCGCGCTTGGCTGACACTGAGTTCGGCCAGCAACACGTCTTCGCGCTGCAGGCTGATGCGGTAATCGCTCATGCGCGCATCCCCTCCAGCGGCAGCCCCAGCAGGCGGGCGCTCCAGTCTTCGACGAGGCCGCTGCTCAGGCGGCGCGCGGCGGTGTCGCGCCAACGGCTGGAGAGTGCCTCGCACTGCTGCAGCTGCTGCAGGCCGGCGTGTTCCAGCGGGTAATGGAAGAAGCTCCGGATGGCGAGGGCGACGGTCAGGCCGGGGTAGCTGCGCTGGATCAGTTCCGGGGTGTCTTCACGGCTGACGAAGCCCGGCCGCAGGACGCGGTAGAACCAGCCGCAGCGGCCGCTTTCCTGCACCTGCTCGGGCAGCCTGGGAATGCCCCAGCGGCGGCTCAGGCGATAGCAGGGCGAACGTGGCTGGCTGACCTGGATGAATGCCTGGCCCCAGCGGAAGATATCGCCGATGCACACCTGGTCTTCGGTGAGGCCGTAGGTGGACAGGTTCTCGCCGAAGCTGGGGGCCTTCCACTCGAGGTGACGGTAATGCTTGCGCCAGTAGCGGTAGTGTTCGGCGGGGTAATGATGCAGGGCGCGTTCAGGGCCGCCATGGAAGCGCGGATCCCCCTGCTCATCGCTGCCCAGCCCCTGGGGCCAGAGCCAGAGGCGATGGTCGATCGGCTGCTTGTCGATTGCACTGGACAAACCGCCACCTATATCTTCGGCTTTACCTATGAAAACTCCATTGACGACTAACGTAGACATTCGCCCTCTCCAGCGCGAGAAACAGTCTCTACGCGGCATAGGCTATGGTCTTGGGAAGTCCGGAGCCATTTCGATTTTCCAGCTTTATCGATAAGAGAAACTTATGGATTTTCGCCAGCTTCGCTACTTCGTAGCGCTCTACGAGGAAGGCCATGTGGGCCGTGCCGCCGAGCGCCTGAGCCTGTCGCAACCGGCGCTTTCGCAGCAGATCCGCCAACTGGAACAGGGCCTGGACGTCAGCCTGTTCCAGCGCAGCGGCAAGCGTCTGCTGCCGACGCTCGCCGCACACACCCTGTACAGCCACGCCCTGCCCCTGCTGGACGGCCTGGAACGCGCTCGCGAGGCCCTGCGCAGCTTCCGTGGCCAGTCGCCGCGCAGCCTGGCCATCGGCGTGTTGCAGACGGTCAACGCATCGCTGGTGCCGATGCTGCTGGAACGCCTGCGCGAGGCGCAGCCGCAGCTGGTGGTGCAGATCTACGAATTGTCGGGCCTGGATATCGAGCGGCGCCTGCTGACCGGCAACCTGGACATCGGCATCGGCTTCCTGCCGCCACGCCAGCCGGGGCTGCACAGCCTGATGCTGTACGAGGACGAATTGCAGCTGGTGATTCCCAACGAACACCCGCTGAAGGAGTTCAAGAAGGTGTCGCTGAGCCAGGCGGCCGAGTTGCCGATGCTGCTGCTGGGGGAGGAATTCCGCGTGCGGCAGATCTGGCAGGAACAGCTCGCGCTGCTCGGCCGGCGCCCCCATGTGCAGGCGGAGCTGAACCATATGGCCGGCATCCTCGACAGTCTGCCGCACACCATGCTGGCCACCGTCCTGCCCGGCCGCGCACGACAGATGCACGCCAACCAGGGCCTGCTGTGGAAGCCCCTGAGCGAGCCGCGGGTGCCGTTGAAGGTGGGCTTGGTGTTTCGCGATGCGCAGCGCCAGCAGGCAACCCTGGAACTGCTGCGCTCGATGCTGGAAGGCGTGATCGGGCCGAAGGAACCGCTGATCTAGAGAGTTTCCGCGACGCAGAAAAAGAAAAACCTCGCCTGAGCGAGGTTTTGCAGACTTGTCCCGACATCCCTGATCTGACCGCCATCCTGGCGGAAATCCGGCGTATCCCTGTTCTGCAGTGCGCTTCCTGCGCGACGTCCAATGAAGTGAAGGTTAACCCCCGACGTATTCGTAGGAAATGAGCTATAGCCACCATAGCTTGTAAGCCAATGCTTACACGATTTCGCGATTAATCCAGGGGGCTTAGCAACCGAAGGTGCAGCCAAGCAAGCGACCGGTTGTTCCTGGTTAGAGTCCTGAGCCCTTGTTAGACTCATTTTGTCCTACAAGAACAACAGACCCCGACAAGGCGGTCCCGGGGGACAAGACCATGCGCCCAGTCGTTACTGCCCTCTCCTGCCTGGCGGCCGTCGCCGCCGGTTTCGCATCCGCCGGTGGCCAGGATCGCCTGGTCGATCCCAGGGCCGCCGTCGAACAGGCCTTCTGGCAACAGCTCTACGCCAACGGCGGCACCACCCTCTATTGCGGCAAGGCCTTCAGCAGCCCCGGCGGCCCGCTGAGCGCCAGCCCGGTGTACAGCACCAGGCAGATCAAGAGCGCGCTGCGCTGCATCACCGACAGCCAGTGCCAGGTGGCCAACCCGCAATACCCCTACATGCTCGCCGACCTGCACAACCTCTACCCGGACCAGTCCCGCGTGGAACTGGCGCGGCGCAACGCCCTGTTCGGCGAAGTGGACGATGGTGGCCAGAGCCCGCTGGCCGACTGCGACTTCAAATCCGCGTACCAGCTGGTAGAACCCCGCGACGCCGCCAAGGGCAACGTGGCACGGGCGATCTTCTACATGCACACGGAATACGGCCTGCCCATCGTCGGGCAGTTGCAGATGTTCCAGCAGTGGAACCGCCTAGACCCCGTAGATGACGAGGAACGCGCCCGCAACAACCGCATCGAGGCCCTCCAGGGCAACCGCAACCGCTACATCGACGATCCTTCGCTGGCAGATTCGTTGCAGCCGTGATGGTCCCTTGTGTGAGCGAACTCGTTCGCGGATGAATTCGCCCCCACAGTTCCGTAGCCCAGGGGCGTCCAGGGCATCCCCGGAAAAAACAAAGCCCCGCGAGTGCGGGGCCTTGTCATTGCGGGGTGCCGCTTAGAACTGCTCGGCGTCCAGCAGGTAAAGCGACTCGCTGCCGGCCTTCACCGCGGCTGTGAGGGAGTGGATGCGCGGCAGCAGGCGGGCGAAGAAGAAGCGCGCGGTGCCGAGCTTGCTGGCGTAGAAGTCGTCCTGACCTTCCTTGCCCAGGGCAGCCCGGGCCATCAGCGCCCACATGTAGGCGTAGGCGGTGTAGCCGAACACGTGGAGGTATTCCACGGAGGCGGCACCGATCTCGTTGGGGTTGTTCTTCGCGCGGTCCAGGATCCAGGCGGTCAGCTCGTCGAGGTTGGCGATGGCAGCCTTCAGCGGTTCGACGAACTCGGCCAGCTCGGCGGAAGCGCCGCCCACGAAGGCCTTGATCTCGTCGGAGAAGTGCTTGTAGAACGCGCCGCCGCAGCCGACCACCTTGCGGCCCACAAGGTCGAGGGCCTGAATGCCGTTGGTGCCTTCGTAGATCTGGGTGATGCGCACATCACGCACCAGTTGCTCCTGGCCCCACTCGCGGATGAAGCCGTGGCCACCGAAGATCTGCTGGCCGTGGACGGTGGTTTCCAGACCGAGGTCGGTGAGGAAGGCCTTGGCCACCGGGGTCAGCAGGGCGACCAGTTCTTCGGCGCGCTTGCGCACGACGGGATCTTCGCTGTACTTGGCGGTGTCCAGCTGCATGGCCACGTAGCTGGAGAAGGCGCGGCCGCCTTCGTTGGCTGCCTTCATGGTCAGCAGCATGCGGCGCACGTCGGGGTGCACGATGATCGGGTCGGCAGCCTTGTCCTTGGCCACCGGGCCGGTCGGTGCACGGCTCTGGATACGCTCGCGGGCGTATTCCACGGCGCTCTGGTAGGAACGCTCGCCGGAGGCCAGGCCCTGGATGCCGACGCCAAGGCGCTCGTAGTTCATCATGGTGAACATAGCCGCCAGGCCCTTGTTCGGGGCGTCGACGATGTAGCCGGTGGCGCCGTCGAAGTTCATCACGCAGGTGGCCGAAGCCTTGATGCCCATCTTGTGTTCGATGGAGCCGCAGGACACCGCGTTCCGCTCGCCCAGGGAGCCGTCGTCGTTGACCAGGACCTTGGGCACCAGGAACAGCGAAATGCCCTTGGGACCAGCCGGGGCGTCGGGCAGCTTGGCCAGCACCAGGTGAATGATGTTCTCGGTCAAGTCGTGCTCGCCGCCGGTGATGAAGATCTTGGTGCCAGTGATCTTGTAGCTGCCGTCGGCCTGGGGTTCGGCCTTGGTGCGGATAATCCCGAGGTCGGTACCGGCGTGCGGTTCGGTCAGGCACATGGAGCCGGACCAGATACCCGCATACATGTTCGGCAGGTACTTTTCCTTCAGCTCGTCGCTGGCGTGGGCGTTGATCGACAGGCAGGCGCCGGCGGTCAGCATCGGGTACAGGCCGAAGGACAGGTTGGCCGCGTTGACCATTTCTTCCACCTGGGCGGAGATCACCTTGGGCATGCCCATGCCGCCGAAGACGGGGTCACCACCCACGCCGACCCAGCCACCTTCAGCGTAGGTCTTGTAGGCCTCGCGGAAGCCCGCCGGTGTGCTCACGGCACCGTCCTTCCACTGGCAGCCTTCTTCGTCGCCACTGCGGTTCAGCGGGGCGATCACGCCACCGGTAACCTTACCGGCTTCTTCCAGGATGGCGGAGGCGGTGTCGGCGTCGACCACTTCGGCCAGGGCAGGCAGTTCAGCCCAGAGCCTGGCGACTTCGAAGACTTCATTGAGGACGAAGCGCATATCGCGCAGGGGCGCTTTGTAGTCAGCCATGTGCAAACCTCGTAATCACTCACAGGTGGCCGGTGGGCCGGTTTCACGAATAGGCGCGGAGTGTACATGAACAACTTTTTGGAGACATAGTGTCATTTAGTGACCACATATTCACAGCCGGTCACGACGTCTGATGAACAAGGAAAGGCCGGCTCCAGGCGGGCCTTCGACCGTCCATCGGCGGATAAGAGCACGAAGTTGCCCGCGGGCAACTGCATCAGGCAATCGCTGCCCGCGTCAGCTGCCGACGGCCTTCTTCACCCGCACCGCACCGCGACGATTCTCGCCATGCCGGAAGACCCGGTTGCGCCCGGCGCTCTTGGCGCTGTAGAGCGCCTGGTCGGCAGCCTTGATGACTTCTTCCGGGGTGCGCTGTTCGGCATCCCGTTCGGCCACCCCGATACTGATGGTCACCGACACGCTCTGCCCTCCGGCGGCCCCGCGTCTGGCCCGACCGGCGTCATCACTGTTCGGCCGATTGTCCGGGTCGCGCAGATGCATCTGGTACTGCTCGATGGCCTGGCGCACGGCTTCCAGGTGATGCATGCACTCCTCCGCCGACTTGCCGGGGAAGAGGATGGTGAATTCCTCGCCACCATAGCGATAGGCCTTGCCACCGCCGCCCACCTTGCGCAGGCGGCTGGCCACCAGGCGCAGCACCTGGTCGCCCACGTCGTGGCCGTAGGTGTCGTTGAATTTCTTGAAGTGGTCGACGTCGATCATCGCCAGCACGTAGTTGCGCCCAAGGCGCTGCAGGCGCTCGTTCAGTGCGCGGCGGCCGGGGAGACCGGTAAGATCGTCGCGGAACGCCATCTGGTAGGCCTCGTGGGCCACGGACGCGGTGAGTATCAACATCACCACGCTGCTCATCACGTGCAGCGCGTGGGGCAGCATGAAGGTCTTGGGGAGCATCCAGAGAAGACCGGCCAGTCCGAGCAACTGAGCCGCATGCTGCGGCCGCGGCTGGCGCAGGTAGGTGGCCAGCAACGCTACCAGAGCAACGCCGAACGCCAGGTAGACCAGCTGCGCGAGGGACATCCCGCTTCCGTGGAACAGAGGCCAGTAGGTCTGGCCGATAACCCCCAGCAGCACATCCGGGTATTGGCTGCCCAGCGCCACCGTCACGCCGAGCACCGCCGTCAGCACCGCGCCACGGGCGACGAAATCCTGCAGCAGGTGAGTGCGTTCCTCCCAGCAACCGTACAGGCCATAGAGCATGGGCAGCAGCAGGCAGGTGAGGTGGAAGACCAGTCCGGAGTCCTCTCGCAGCACTCGCTCGGCCTGGTAGTAATCGACCTGGGTATCGAACTGGTAGTAGGCCAGGTAGACCACCACCAGCAGCGCCACCTGGCGCACCCGCCCATAGGCCGAGCAGAAGGCGCCGCCCAGCAGCAGGAGCAAGGTGGGTAGTACGTTGAACAGCGAGGTGAAGAACTCGTTCATCCACGACAGCGAGCCCACCACCCCGCCCCCGACTACCAGCAGCAATGGGTACAGGAAATGGCTGACGCGATAGGGCGCACGAGGCCGCACGGGGTCTGGTCCTGGGATTCGAGGGATGGAAAACGAGGTGGCGATATGATTGCACAGGCACGAAGGACACGCACAGGGCGGCGTTGCGAACGTGCGCACGAGCCGATGTCCGGCTGCCACGGAAACGAAAAAGCCCGCCGGATGGCGGGCTCTTCGTGCAGCGCTGAACCTTAGTAACCCAGGGCGAAATCTTCTTCGGCCAGGTCCATCAGGTTGCTCGCACCGGACAGCATGGCTTCCACGTGGGTACGGGTACGCGGCAGGATGCGCTTGTAGTAGAAGCGCGCAGTCTGCAGCTTGGCCTTGTAGAAGGCGGCATCGCCTTCGCCGGCGGCCAGTTTCTCGGCAGCCAGGCGAGCCATGTCGGCCCAGAAGTAGGCCAGGCAGGCGTAACCGGAGTACATCAGGTAGTCCACCGAAGCGGCGCCCACTTCCTCGCGGTCCTTCATGGCGGCCATGCCGATCTTCATGGTCAGCTCGCCCCACTCCTTGTTCAGCTTGGCCAGCGGCTCGACGAATTCCTTGACGGCTTCGTTGGCTTCGTTGGCCTGGCAGAACTTGTGCACGATCTTGGTGAAGCCCTTGAGCGCCTCGCCCTGGGTCATCAGGACCTTGCGGCCCAGCAGGTCGAGGGCCTGAACGCCGGTGGTGCCTTCGTACATCATGGAGATGCGGCAGTCACGCAGGTTCTGCTCCATGCCCCACTCGCTGATGAAGCCGTGGCCACCGTAAATCTGCATGCCGTGGGACGCGGACTCGAAGCCCACTTCGGTCATGAAGGCCTTGGCGATGGGGGTCAGGAAGGCCAGCAGGCTGTCGGCCGCTTTCTTCTGCTCTTCGTCCTGGCTGTACTTGACGATGTCCACCTGCTTGGCGGTGAAGTAGACCATGGCGCGGTTGCCTTCGGCGAAGGCCTTCATGGTCAGCAGCATACGGCGCACGTCCGGGTGGACGATGATCGGGTCAGCCGGCTTGTCCGGCGCTTTCGGGCCGGTCAGGGAGCGCATCTGCAGGCGTTCGCGGGCGTACTTGATGCCACCCTGGAAGCCAATCTCGGCGTGGGCCAGGCCTTGCAGCGCGGTACCCAGGCGAGCGGTGTTCATGAAGGTGAACATGCAGTTCAGGCCCTTGTTCGCCGGGCCGATCAGGAAGCCGGTAGCGCCGTCGAAGTTCATCACACAGGTGGCGTTGCCGTGGATGCCCATCTTGTGCTCGATGGAACCGCAGGAAACCGCGTTGCGCTCGCCGACCGAACCATCGGCGTTCGGCAGGAACTTCGGAACGATGAACAGGGAAATACCCTTGGTGCCAGCCGGGGCATCGGGCAGGCGGGCCAGGACGATATGGACGATGTTGTCGGCCATGTCGTGCTCACCGGCGGAGATGAAGATCTTGGTGCCGGTAACCTTGTAGGAACCATCGGCCTGGGGCTCGGCCTTGGTGCGCAGCATGCCCAGGTCGGTACCACAATGCGGCTCGGTCAGGCACATGGTGCCGGTCCACTCGCCGGTGACCAGCTTGGTCAGGTAGGTGTGCTTCTGCTCGTCGGTGCCATGGGCGGACAGGGTGTTCATCGCGCCATGGGACAGGCCGGGGTACATGCCCCAGGACCAGTTGGCCTCGCCGATCATCTCGCTGATGGCAAGACCCAGGGATTCCGGCAGGCCCTGGCCGCCGTGCTCGACGTCGTGGGCCAGGCTCGGCCAGCCGCCTTCGACGAACTGCTTGTAGGCTTCCTTGAAGCCGGTCGGAGTCTTGACGCCGGACTCGCTCCAGGTGCAGCCCTCGGTGTCACCCACGCGGTTCAGCGGAGCGATCACCTGCTCGCAGAACTTGGCGCCTTCCTCAAGGATGGCGTTGACCATGTCCGGGGTGGCGTCCTGGCAGCCAGGCAGGCTCTGATAGTGCGCTTCGTAGCCGAGCAGCTCGTCACGAACGAAGCGGATATCACGCAAGGGGGCCTTGTAATCAGGCATAGCGGTAAACCTCTGCGGTGGGTTCCTAGTTCAGCTGACCGGGGTCGGTCGCTTGGGCATCCGGTTGGCGATTGCCGGAACAATCAAACAGGCGTTTGAAACATACGTTTACGCCAATTGCCTGTCAAGCGCCCTGCCCGACCGACCGGTCACGTCCCTGGCAGGCAGCGAAACGCCCTGCCTAAAGACAGTAAAGATCAAGAATCAGCGCGACAGCGCCAGAACGAGGCGGCAGGGCAGATGCGAAAAGGGCCGCGAGAAGCGGCCCCTGGAGGGATCAGGTAAAGGCGAGGAGTCAGCGCCGGGCGAAGCTGCCCAGCGGCGCCAGGTCGAGATGGCGCGCCACCGCCGCGGGGCTTGCCTCGTCCAGGCGTGGCACTCGTCCCAGGCAGGGCGCTGGCAGGCGCTCGGCCAGGGTGGTGAGGTTGTCCTCCAGGCGCGAAGTCTGCGGGTCGACCACATTGGCGACCCAGCCGGCGAGGGTCAGTCCATCGCGCTGGATCGCCTCGGCGGTCAGCAGTGCATGGTTGATGCAGCCCAGCCGCACGCCGACCACCAGGATCACCGGCAGGCCAAGGGCGATGGGCAGGTCGGACAGGGTGGCGGAGCCGGCCAGGGGCACGCGCCAGCCGCCCGCTCCTTCCACCAGGCTGAAATCGGCGCCCATGGCCAGGACCCGGCGGACCGGAGCGGCAAGGGCCTCCACATCCAGACGGATGCCGGCCTCGCGTGCGGCGAGGTGCGGCGCGATGGCCGGGGCGAAGGCCAGCGGATTGACCTCCTCATAGGTCAGCGACAGCGTGCACTCGCCCAGCAGCGCCAGGGCGTCGCCGTTGCGCAGGCCGTCGACGGTCGCCTCGCAGCCGGACGCCACCGGCTTGGCCGCCGCGGTAGACAGCCCCTGCGTCCGGGCGGCATGCAACAGCCCGGCGGCGATGGTGGTCTTGCCGATCTCGGTGTCGGTGCCGGTCACGAAGTAGGCGGCCGCCATGTCAGTCTTCCTTCTTCAGTACGCCGTAGACCACCTGATAGGTGGCCGGCAGGCCCTGTGGCTGGCGGAAGCGCTCGTAGGCCTCCATCAGCGCCAGGATGCGCGCGCGCCCGGTCAGCCCGCCGGGGCGGCCGGGGTTGAGGTTGTGGGCGCCAAGGGCCTTGAGCTCGTGGGTCAGGGTACGCAGGTTGGCGTAGTGCAGTACCTGGGGTTCGCTGCCCAGGTCCAGCGGCAGCAGGCCGCTGGCGGCGCACAGGTCCTGGTAGTCCTCCAGGCGGCGGAAGCGGTTGACGTGGACGAAGCCATCCACCGCCTGCCAACTGTCGCGCAACTCCTGCAGGGTGCCGACGCAGAGGCTGCTGAAGGCGAACACGCCACCCGGCTGCAGGACGCGGCGGGCCTCGGCGAGCACGGCGGCGAAGTCGGCGCACCACTGCACGGCGAGGCTGGAGAAGATCAGTTGCTGGGTGCCGCTGGCCAGGGGCAGGTGCTCGGCATCCCCGGCGATGAAGCGCCGCGCACCGCCCAGCGGACGCGCATGGCGCAGCATGCCTTCGGCGATGTCCAGGGCGATGCCGTCGCTGGCGGGAAAGCGCTCGGCCAGGGCACGGGAGAAGTAGCCGGTGCCGCACCCCAGGTCGAGCCAGTGCTGCGGCCGGAAGCCTTGCGGCAGCCGGCCCAGCAGTTCATGACCCACCGCCCGCTGCAGGGCGGCGACGCTGTCGTAGCTGTTCGCCGCGCGGGAAAAGGACGCCGCCACCTGGCGCTTGTCCGGCAGATGGCCCTCGGCCTCGGCGGCGATCCGTGGATCAGACATCGTCACCCTCGCGCATGAAAGCGAGGATGGCCGCGGCCACCTCGTCCGGCCGCTCCAGTGGCAGGCCGTGGCTGGCGTCGGCGAAGACCTGCACTTCCACATCCGGCAACCATTCCAGCAGTGCATCGGCGGCAGAGGCCGGCACCAGCGCGTCACGACCGGCGAACAGGTTCAGCTGCGGGCCAGCGAAGCCCTGGATCGCCGCGCGGCTGTCCAGCACGTCGAGCAGGCGCAGGCCGGCATCCAGCACCTTGGGCTCGGTGGGTAGCTGGGTGACCTGGAGTTGCCGCGCCAGGGTTCGGGCATCCCGCGCGCCTTGGGCCACCAGCATGGTGAAGCGCTTCAGGGTCAGTGCCGGGTCGAGGCGGCAGGCCTCGTGGAAGGCCGCGAAGATTTCCTGGGACATGGCGCAGGGCCAGTCGTCGCGCTCGCGGAAACTCATGTTGCTGCACAAGCCGATCAGGCCACGGCAGGCATCGCCACGGCGCGCGGCCAGTTGCGCGGCGAGCATGCCGCCGAGGGACCAGCCGGCCAGCCAGCTGTCCTGGGGCAGGCGGGCGTCCAGTTCGTCGAGCCAGGCACCGGCCTGGTCCAAGGCGGGCAAGGGTTCGATCTCCACCGCCAGATGCGGCGCGCGCTCCAGCAAGGCTTCGCGCAAGGGTTCGAGGGCGGCCGGGCCAATGGCCCAGCCCGGCAGCACTATCAAGCGCTCACGCATCGATGACTTCCTCCTTCGCCAGGGTCTCCCAGCACTCGGCCAGGGCACTCAGCAAGGATTCAAGCTGCTCTTCGCTGTGCGCGGCGGAGAACGTGACGCGCAACCGCGCACTGCCGGCCGGCACGGTGGGCGGACGGATCGCGCCGACCAGGATGCCGCGATCGCGCAGGAGCGCGGATAGCTTCAGGGCGCGGGCACTGTCGCCGATCAGGATCGGCTGGATCGGCGTCGGGCTGTCCATCAGGGTCAGGCCGATTTCGGCCGCTCCCTCGCGGAAGCGCCGGATCAGCTTGTTCAGATGCTCGCGACGCCAGCTTTCGCGCTGCAGCAGCTCCAGGCTCTTCAAGGTGGCGCAGGCCACGGCCGGGGGCTGGCTGGTGGTGTAGATGTAGGGACGGGCGAACTGGATCAGCGTTTCGATCAGCTCTTCGCTACCAGCGACGAAGGCGCCGGCAGTCCCGAAGGCCTTGCCCAGGGTGCCCACCAGCACGGGCACATCATCCAGGCCCAAACCGAAGTGTTCGACGATGCCGCCGCCGCTCGCGCCCAGCGGACCGAAGCCGTGGGCGTCATCCACCATCACCCAGGCGCCACGGGCCTTCGCGGCGGCGCAGATGGCGGGCAGCTCGGCGAGGTCGCCATCCATGCTGAACACGCCGTCGGTGACCACCAGGGTGTTGCCTTCGGCCTTTTCCAGGCGGCCGGCGAGGCTGTCGACATCGTTATGCAGGTAGCGCGAGAAGCGCGCGCCACAGAGCAGCCCGGCGTCCAGCAGCGACGCATGATTGAGGCGATCTTCCAGCACGCTATCGCCCTTGCCCAGCAGCGCGGTGACTGCCCCCAGGTTGGCCATGTAGCCAGTGGAGAACAGCAGAGCGCGGGGCCGACCGGTGAACTCGGCGAGGGCCAGTTCCAGATCGTGGTGCGGGCCGCTGTGGCCGATCACCAGGTGCGAAGCGCCACCTCCGGCGCCCCAGCGCTCCACGCCACGCTGCAGGGCCGCCTTCACTTCGGGGTGGTCGGCCAGGCCCAGGTAGTCGTTGGAACAGAAGGCCAGCATGGGTCGGCCGTCCACCACCACCTCGGGTCCCTGGGGGCTTTCCAGCAACGGGCGCTGGCGATAGAGGTTTTCCGCATGGCGGGCGGCAAGGCGCGAGGCGAGATCAAAAGGCATGGGCGGTTCGGCTTTTCGTAAGAGCCAGCTGGCTGGCAAACCTGCAGGAGCCGCCCTTGCGAGCTAGCTCGCTCCTGCAGGGGTCGATGGGGCGGATCAGGCGGAAGCGGCGTTGTAGAACAGCTGCGAGTCGCGCTGCTCCACCAGGGCCTGCTCGATGGCGGCCTGGTGCACTTCGTCGGCGTGCTCTTCGCGCTCTTCCGGCTTGATGCCGAGACGGGCGAACAGCTGCATGTCCTTCTCGGCCTGCGGGTTCTTGGTGGTCAGCAGCTTCTCGCCGTAGAAGATCGAGTTGGCGCCGGCCATGAAGGCCAGGGCCTGCATCTGCTCGTTCATCTGTTCGCGGCCGGCGGACAGGCGCACATGGGACTTCGGCATCATGATGCGGGCCACCGCCAGGGTGCGGATGAAGTCGAACGGATCGACGTCCTTCTCCTCGGCCAGCGGAGTGCCCTTGACCTTCACCAGCATGTTGATCGGCACCGATTCCGGGTGCTCCGGCAGGTTGGCCAACTGGATCAGCAGGCCGGCGCGGTCGTCCACCGACTCGCCCATGCCGAGGATGCCGCCGGAGCAGATCTTCATCCCCGCCTCGCGCACGTACGCCAGGGTCTGCAGGCGCTCGCTGTAGGTGCGGGTGGTGATGATGTTGCCGTAGAACTCCGGCGAGGTGTCCAGGTTGTGGTTGTAGTAGTCCAGGCCGGCCTCGGCCAGCGCCTGAGTCTGCTCCTGGGTCAGCTTGCCGAGGGTCATGCAGGTTTCCAGGCCGAGTTTCTTCACGCCTTTGACCATTTCCAGCACGTAGGGCATGTCCTTGGCGGACGGATGCTTCCAGGCTGCGCCCATGCAGAAGCGGGTGGAGCCGATGGCCTTGGCTTCGGCAGCGGCTTCGAGGACCTTCTGCACTTCCATCAGCTTTTCCTTGTCCAGGCCGGTGTTGTAGTGGCCGGACTGTGGGCAGTACTTGCAGTCTTCCGGGCAGGCGCCGGTCTTGATCGACAGCAGGGTGGAAACCTGTACCCGGTTCGGGTCGAAGTTCGCGCGGTGGACGGTCTGGGCCTGGAACAGCAGGTCGTTGAACGGCTGCTCGAACAGAGCCTTCACCTCGGCGAGGGACCAGTCGTGACGGGTAGCGATGGATGCGGTTGCACTCATGGAGGTTTCCTTCGACGCTGTAGGACGTCTCTTATCGGGGATACCCGGAACATAATTCCGGGAATTCAGGCTTAGGGCATCATAAGTTGAGCTGTGACGCTGTCAACCAGGATTACGGCACAGGTCGACATCTGATCACTTTTTAATCATTCACTTCACTGAACCAGATTTCCCGGCGCGGCTCCAATCCTGGGCAGCCCGCCGCTGAAGGAGCACCACACCGCGATGCGTACCGAAGGATTTTTCGAGTGGCTCGGCCGGATGATCGGCACCGTGATCCGTTTCATCGTCGACCTGCTCTCTGGCGTGCTGGGCGGCATCGGCCAGGCCATCGACGACTTTTTCAACGGCCTGGCGCGGGCCATCGGCATGAACGTGTCCTTCTTCAGCCTGTTCCTCCTGGTCATCGGCCTGCTCCTGCTCTACAGCGGCATCCGCGCCTTCATTCGCAAATCCATCATCGGCGGCCTGGTCCTCACCTTCCTCGGCCTGGTGGTGATGAGCTGGCTGATCGTCTGAACCCCATGTCCCACGGAGGGGACCATGTTCGCTCTGCTCGCCCGGCTGCGGCCGGACTGGCTTCGTCACACGCCCACCTGCCTGCTCTGCCGCGCGCCGGGCGGCAGCCTACCCATCTGCAGCGGTTGCGAGGCCGATCTCCCCTGGCTCGCCGGTCATTGCTCGGTGTGCGCCCTGCCCCTGCCCACCCACGGCCTGCCCTGCGGCGAGTGCCTGAAACGGCCACCGCCCTTCACCCGGGTGGAAGCCGTCTGGCGCTACGGCTTCCCGGTGGACAGCCTGATCACCCGCTTCAAGCACCAGGGCAACTGGCCCCACGGCCGTCTCCTCGGGGACCTGCTCGCGCGCCATCTGGAGCATGCCTACAACGAAGGATTGCCGCGCCCCGACGCGCTTCTGCCGGTTCCGCTGGCCCCTCCCCGGCTGCGCATGCGGGGCTTCAATCAGGCGCAGATGCTGGCGCGCTGGCTGGGCAAGGAACTGGACATCGCGTTGCGCGATGACTGGCTGCAGCGGGTCGAGGACGGCCCCTCGCAACAGGGCCTGGATGCCGCCGCACGGCGCCGAAACCTGCGCCACGCCTTCGCCCTGGCGCCGCGCACCGGGGTGAGGGGCCTGCACCTGGCGCTGGTGGACGATGTGCTGACGACAGGCACCACCGCGCATGTCCTCGCTCGCTTGCTCAGGCGCTCGGGCGCGACGCGGGTGGACGTCTACTGCCTGGCGCGCACGCCCCGCCCTGGCGAGCGCTGAAGGCTTGACGCGATGGGTCCGCGGGCGCAGCCTGCGCGCCAGCCCCCCTGACGATCCGCCTGCCATGAGCCTGACCAGCGCCCTCACCCAGCAACTCACCCGCCGCCCGCAGCGTCTGGCGCTGCTGGAGCAGATCGCCGTGCAAGGTTCCATCACCCGTGCCGCCAAGGCCGCCGGGCTGAGCTACAAGGCCGCCTGGGACGCCATCGACGAGCTGAACAACCTCGCCGAACGTCCCCTGGTGGAACGCTCGGTGGGAGGCAAGGGCGGTGGCGGCGCGCGGCTGTCCGCCGAGGGCGAGCGCTTGCTGGCGCTCTACAAGCGCCTGGAAAGCCTGCAGGCGCGCCTGCTGGAAAGCGCAGAAAGCGAACAGGACCTCGAGCTGCTGGGCCGCCTCATGCTGCGCACCAGCGCCCGCAACCAGCTGAGCGGCCGGGTGCTCGATATCCAGTCCAAGGGCCGTAATGACCTGGTGAAGGTGGAACTGGCCGGGGGCGCCCGCCTGCTGGCGCAGATCACCCGCGACAGCACCGAGCGGCTGGAACTGGCACCGGGCCGCGGTGTGGTGGCCCTGATCAAGGCCGGCTGGCTGCGCCTGCAAGCGCTTTCCGAGCCGGCCGACGAATCGCTGAACCAGTTGCAGGGCCGGATCGAGGAAATCCTCGATGCCGCCGACGGCCCCAGCGAAGTGCGCATCGCCCTGGCCAGCAGCCAGACCCTCTGCGCCCTGGTCGAACCCGAGCGCCTGGTCCAGCTCGGCCTCAAGCCGGGGGATGGGGTCCGCGCGCAGTTCGCCCCTGACCAGGTACTGCTCGGCACCGCACTCTGAGTGCTCATAGAGCGATTTCGCGAGCTAGAGAAGAACAAGGCGCACAACGCAGCGAAGCGGAGTAACAGCCAAAGGCTGGCCCGTAGGGCGAGCAACGCGAGTCACGGCTGAGGACGCGGAGTTTACGAGTTGTAAATGAGCAGTCCGAAGCCGTTTGCAACGCAGTTATTCCGACGCGCAGCAAATCGCTAGCAGGGATAGACTGGGCGCCTGACTGCCGGAGCCCCCCCATGTCCCACCCCTTCGATGACCTCACCCCCGACCTGGTACTGGATGCCGTGGAAAGCCTCGGCTTTCTCAGCGACGCACGCATCCTCGCGCTGAACAGCTACGAGAACCGCGTCTACCAGGTGGGCATCGAAGACGCCGAGCCGCTGATCGCCAAGTTCTATCGCCCGCAACGCTGGAGCGACGCGGCGATCCGTGAGGAACACAGTTTCAGCGCCGAACTGGCGGAATGTGAAGTGCCCGTGGTGGCGCCGCTGCTGCGTGATGGTGAAAGCCTGTTCGAGCACGCCGGCTTCCGCTTCGCCCTGTTCCCCCGCCGTGGCGGCCGCGCCCCCGAGCCGGGCAACCTGGACCAGCTTTTCCGCCTCGGCCAGCTCCTCGGCCGCCTCCACTCGGTGGGCGCGACCCGCTCCTTCGAACATCGGGAAACCCTGGCGGTGGACAACTTCGGCCACCAGTCCCTGGCCACCCTGCTGGAAGGCGACTTCATTCCCCGCAGCCTGCTGCCGGCCTATGAGTCGGTCGCCCGCGACCTGCTCAAGCGCCTGGATAGCCTGTTCGCACAAGTGCGCTGCCAGCCGATCCGCCTGCACGGCGACTGCCACCCCGGCAACCTGCTGTGCCGGGACGAAGTCTTCCATGTGGTGGATCTTGACGACTGCCGCATGGGCCCGGCGGTGCAGGATCTGTGGATGATGCTTGCCGGCGAGCGCCATGAACGCCTGGGGCAACTCGCCGAACTGGTGGACGGCTACCAGGAATTCCACGACTTCGATCCGCGCGAGTTGCCGCTGATCGAAGGCCTGCGCGCCCTGCGCCTCATGCACCACAGCGCCTGGATCGCCCGCCGCTGGGACGACCCCGCCTTCCCCATGCACTTTTCCTGGTTCGGCAGCGAACGCTACTGGGGCGACCAGATCCTCACCCTGCGCGAACAGCTGGCGGCACTGGATGAAGAACCCTTGAAGCTGTTCTGAATGGTCGGGGCCGCTGTGGGGGCAAACTCATTCGCTCCAGGCTGCGCAGCAGCCCCAAAACCTCGCATGGCGAACCTGCTGTCCGCCCAGCGATTGAAATCGCCCCCCCACAAGAGCGCGGAGCGCACGCCTCGCGAGCAGGCGTAAAGAACCCCTTACGCTTTTCGCTCACAAAGCCCCGTGGAAAAACCTGAGCGCCCAGACAAGCCTTGATGCGGCCAACTAGAATGGCGCACCACTCGTTAGCTGCCTAAGCAAGGAATCTTCATGGCCACCGCCGACCCGCGTCGCGGGTACATCCTGGGGCTCTCCGCCTACACCATCTGGGGACTCTTTCCGCTCTACTTCAAAGCCATCCAGAGCGTTCCGGCGCTGGAAATCATCGTTCACCGGGCCATCTGGTCCGCCCTGTTCGGTGCGGCCCTGCTGCTGGTGTGGAAACACCCCGGCTGGTTCCGTGAACTGCGGGAGAATCCCAGGCGCTTCGGCGTGCTGACCGCCAGCGGCATGCTCATCGCCTGCAACTGGCTGGTCTATGTCTGGGCGGTGAACAACGGGCGGATGCTGGAAGCGAGCCTGGGCTACTACATCAACCCGCTGGTGAATGTACTGCTGGGGATGCTGATCCTCGGCGAACGCCTGCGCCGGCTGCAGTGGCTGGCGGTGCTATTGGCGGCTGTGGGCGTGGCCCAGCAGATCTGGCAGGTGGGCGCGCTGCCCTGGGTGTCCCTCGCCCTGGCGCTGACTTTCGGGTTCTACGGGCTGATCCGCAAGCAGGCGCCAGTGGCGGTCCTGCCCGGCCTGGTGGTGGAAACCTGGTTGCTCCTGCCGCTGGCCAGCGGCTGGCTCCTGATGAACCCAGGCGCCGCATCGGCGCAGGCCAGTTTCTGGAGCAGCACCGAAGCCCTCTGGCTGATGGCCGCCGGCCCGATCACCCTCGTGCCGCTGGTGTGCTTCAACGCCGCCGCACGCAACCTGCCTTACGCCACCCTCGGCTTCCTGCAGTATCTGGCGCCGACCCTGGTGCTGCTGCAGGCGATCTTCCTCTTCGACGAGCATTTCGACCCGAGCAAGCTGCTGGCCTTCGCCTCCATCTGGGCGGGCCTGGCCATCTACAGCGTCGACGCCTGGCTCACCCTGCGGCGCAATGCCTGACGCCTTCTCGAAGCCCAACGTACCAAGGTCAAGGCCGTCGCGTTGGGCATCGCTCTGCACCAACCTGCGCAACTGCGCGTTGGCTCACTTCTCCTGATGCAGGTTCAGCTCCACCATCAGCTCGTCCGCCAACCCTTCCAATCTGGCCTGCAACACATCCAGCGACAGGGTCAGCGGCACTGCCAGCACCGCTTCGGCATGGAACAGCGGCTCGCTGCTCATGGGCGCCGGCATCACCTCGGTGACCAGGCTTTCCAGATTCACGCCGAGCTCCGCCAGCAGGCGCGTGATGTCCCGGACGATGCCCGGTCGATCGTTACCCACCAGATCCAGCAGAATAGGCTTCCAGGTGCAGGCCGGCTCGATCCCGCTCTGCGCCAGCATCACGCGGATGCCGTGGGCGCTGAGCCCCTGCAGCCCCTCGACCAGTTCGTCATAGCCCTCGGCCGGGACCGCGACCCGCAGGATGCCGGCGAACTGCCCGGCCATGCGTGACATGCGGCTTTCCAGCCAGTTGCCGCCGTGGGCGGCGATGCACTGTGCGACGCGTTCCACCAGACCGGGCTGGTCCGCCGCGATGACGGTAAGTACCAGATGATCCACGCTCGACTCCTTCTCTGTAGACAACCGGCGCCGGGCGTCAGGCCAGGCTCAGCCAGTAGGTGAAGAAAACCTCATCCCGCACATAGCCCAGTCGCTCGTACAACGCCTGGCCGGCAAGGTTGGTCTTCGCGGTTTCCAGCTGGATGCCGCATGCGCCGGTGCGTTCGGCGTGGGCGCGGGCGGCGTTCATCAGGTCTTCGCCGACGCCCTGGCGCCGGGCGGCAGGCACTACATAAAGATCGCTCAACAACCAGGCTGGTGCCAGCGCCAGCGACGAGAGAAAGGGATAGAGCTGGGTGAAGCCCAAGGCCATGCCGTCGCTGTCACGGGCGATGAACAGGGTCGAGTCGCCGCGATCCAGGCGCTGCTGGAGGAAGGAACGGATTTCCGCCAGGGGCCGGGGGACCTGATAGAACTCCAGGTAGCCGGCGAAAAGCTGGGACAGCTCATCGAGATCGCTGAATGTGACGGCGTGTACAGGCATGTGACAACTCCCTGGGCGAATTCGCTGGAGTATAGGAAAGACCCCGGAAACCCGTGCAGAATCGCGTGCGACGGCCTGTCGCAGTTTCCCTGAAAAATAAATCGTGTACATTTTTCAGATTTAACTGGAACAATGTGCCTGTTTTCTGCGAACATTCTGCCCGCCGTTGTGACCGTAAACCAGCTTTTAGTCGCATAGCGACGCGGCCCCACTGATTTTCACGACGGCTTCATGTAGTATGCCGCGCTTCGGACTACAAGAAGGGAGCCCCCCGGTCCGAGCGGATATTGAGCAGAGTGAGGCAAGCAATGACTGAGCGCGTTCAAGTCGGTGGCCTTCAGGTCGCCAGAGTCCTGTTCGACTTCGTGAACAACGAAGCCATCCCCGGAACCGGCATTGCGGCCGACAAGTTCTGGGCCGGTGTGGAAGCCGTCATCAATGACCTGGCTCCGAAGAACAAAGCCCTCCTCGCCAAACGCGATGAACTGCAGGCCAAGATCGATGCCTGGCACCAGGCACGCGCCGGCCAGGCCCACGATGCAGCGGCCTACAAGGCGTTCCTCCAGGACATCGGCTACCTGCTGCCAGAACCGGCCGACTTCCAGGCCACTACCCAGAACGTCGACGAAGAAATCGCCACCATGGCCGGCCCGCAGCTGGTCGTGCCGGTGATGAACGCACGTTTCGCCCTGAACGCCGCCAACGCGCGCTGGGGTTCGCTCTACGATGCGCTCTACGGCACCGACGCCATCAGCGACGAAGGCGGCGCCGAGAAGGGCAAGGGCTACAACAAGGTCCGCGGTGACAAGGTGATCGCCTTCGCCCGCGCCTTCCTCGACGAAGCCGCGCCGCTGGAAGGCGCCTCCCACGTCGACGCCACCGCCTACGCCGTGAAGAACGGCCAGCTGGCCGTGACCCTGAAGAATGGCAGCGAAGCCGGCCTGAAGAATGCCGCCCAGTTCATCGCCTTCCAGGGCGACGCCGCCAAGCCCGCCGCCGTGTTGCTGAAGCACAACGGCCTGCACTTCGAGATCCAGATCGATCCGACCAGCCCCATCGGCCAGACCGACGCCGCCGACGTGAAGGACGTGCTGATGGAATCCGCGTTGACCACCATCATGGACTGCGAAGACTCCGTCGCCGCCGTCGATGCCGACGACAAGGTCGTGGTCTACCGCAACTGGCTGGGCCTGATGAAGGGCGATCTCGCCGAGCAAGTCAGCAAGGGTGGCCAGACCTTCACCCGCACCATGAATCCGGACCGCATCTACAAAAAGGCCGATGGTTCCGAGCTGACCCTGCACGGCCGCTCCCTGCTCTTCGTGCGCAACGTCGGTCACCTGATGACCAACCCGGCCATCCTCGACGCCGCCGGCAACGAAGTGCCGGAAGGCATCCAGGACGCCCTGTTCACCGGCCTGATCGCCCTGCACAACCTGAAGGGCAACACCAGCCGCAAGAACTCCCGCACCGGCTCCATGTACGTCGTGAAGCCGAAGATGCACGGCCCGGAAGAAGTGGCCTTCGCCACAGAAATCTTCAGCCGCGTGGAAGACGTCCTCGACATGCCGCGCAACACCATGAAGGTCGGCATCATGGACGAGGAGCGCCGCACCACCGTCAACCTCAAGGCCTGCATCAAGGCTGCCGCCGAGCGCGTGGTGTTCATCAACACCGGCTTCCTCGACCGCACCGGTGACGAGATCCACACCTCCATGGAAGCCGGCGCCATGGTGCGCAAGGGCGCCATGAAGTCCGAGAAGTGGATCGGCGCCTACGAAAACAACAACGTCGACATCGGCCTGGCCACCGGCCTGCAGGGCAAGGCGCAGATCGGCAAGGGCATGTGGGCCATGCCGGACCTGATGGCCGCCATGCTCGAGCAGAAAATCGGCCACCCGCTGGCCGGCGCCAACACCGCCTGGGTACCGTCGCCGACCGCCGCCACCCTGCACGCGCTGCACTACCACAAGGTCGACGTGTTCGCCCGTCAGGCCGAACTGGCCAAGCGCGCCCCGGCTTCGGTGGACGACATCCTGACCATTCCGCTGGCGCCGAACACCAACTGGAGCGCGGAAGAGATCCAGAACGAACTGGACAACAACGCCCAGGGCATTCTCGGTTACGTGGTGCGCTGGATCGACCAGGGCGTCGGCTGCTCCAAGGTGCCGGACATCAATGACGTCGGCCTGATGGAAGACCGCGCTACCCTGCGCATCTCCAGCCAGCTGCTGGCCAACTGGCTGCGTCACGGCGTGGTCACCCAGGAGCAGGTGGTCGAGAGCCTCAAGCGCATGGCCGTGGTGGTCGACCGCCAGAACGCCAGCGACCCGCTGTACCGCCCGATGGCGCCGAACTTCGACGACAACGTGGCGTTCCAGGCCGCGCTGGAACTGGTAGTGGAAGGCACCAAGCAGCCCAACGGCTACACCGAGCCGGTCCTGCACCGTCGTCGCCGCGAGTACAAGGCGAAGAACGGTCTCTAAGACCTGCTCAAGAAAAACCGCCCTTTGGGGCGGTTTTTTATTGCCTGCGCGAAAGCGCTGGTGATTCGCAGCAAATGGTAGCCCGATGAAATCCGGGGAGAGCCCCTCCGCCGTTCCCGGATTTAACCCGGGCTATGGAACTGAAGATCAAGGCCGTCGTCCCCGAAGACTTATATTGCCTGCAGAAAGGCCGGGCGGGAGTCGACGTAACGGTTGCATACAAACTCTGTGTACAAAATCCCCATTTCCCACAGCCGTAGGGGGCACGCAAAGCTGACTCATAAGTCAATGAAATAAAAGGACTAATTCCCGATGAACGGACGAAGAGCGCGCCAGAACTGGGTTGGCGATGACCTTTTATGGTGCACATAAGTCTTGAAAGCGGCGTCAGGCCGGTCGACTCCAGCGGGGTGGCATGAAACTGGCTTGCATACAAAAACCACAAAAACAGTGCACACAAAGTTCACGGAGGCCCCATGGCGCCCACCCCACTCTCCGGTGTTACCCAGTTCGACTCCTCACCCGCCGATGCGGCCACGCCCGCTGAAGTGGCCCTGAGCCCGCGCCTGTACAGCGCCGACCTGGCGCCAACCAAGGCACAAGGCCGCAGCTGGGGGCGTTACAGCCTCTTCGCGCTGTGGACCAACGATGTGCACAACATCGCCAACTACTCCTTCGCCATCGGCCTGTTCGCACTGGGGATGAGCGGCGCGCAGATCCTCGCCGCGTTCGCCCTGGGTGCGCTGCTGATCTACGGCCTGATGAACCTGTCCGGCTACATGGGACAGAAGACCGGCCTGCCCTACCCGGTGATGTGCCGCATCAGCTTCGGCATCCACGGCGCGCAGATTCCGGCGTTGATCCGCGCGGTGATCGCCATTGCCTGGTTCGGCATCCAGACCTACCTCGCCTCGGTCGTCCTGCGCGTGCTGCTGACGGCCGTGTTCCCGTCCCTCGCCGCCTACGACCAGGACTCCCTGCTGGGTCTGTCCAGCCTCGGCTGGATCACCTTCCTCGGCATCTGGTGCGTGCAACTGGTGATCTTCGCCTACGGCATGGAAATGGTGCGCCGCTACGAATCCTTCGCCGGCCCGGTGATCCTGCTGACCTTCGCCGCACTCGCCGGCTGGATGTACCAGCGCAGCGGCTTCTCCATCACCTGGTCCACCGGCGAAGGCTACACCGGCTCGACCATGTGGCTGAAGGTGCTGGGTGCGGCGGCGCTGTGGGTCTCGCTGTACGGCACCATGATCCTCAATTTCTGCGACTTCACCCGCAACTGCCCGGACCGCCGCACCATCAGCGTGGGCAACTTCTGGGGCCTGCCGGTGAACATGCTCGGCTTCGCGCTGATCGCCGTGGTGCTGGCCGGCGCGCAATTGAGCATCGATGGGAAACTGGTGAAGAGCCCCACCGAGATCGTCGCCAGCATTCCCGACACCCTCGGCCTGGTGCTGGCCTGCCTGGCCTTCCTGATCGTCACCGTGGCGGTGAACATCATGGCCAACTTCGTCGCGCCAGCCTACGTGCTGACCAACCTCGCTCCCCGCCTGCTCAACTTCCGCCGCGCCGGCCTGCTCAGCGCCACCATCGCCGTACTGATCCTGCCCTGGCACCTCTACAACAGCCCCGGCGTGATCGTGTATTTCCTCGGCGGCCTCGGCGCACTGCTCGGCCCGCTCTACGGCATCGTGATCGTCGACTACTACCTGCTGCGTCGCGGCCGGGTGAACCTGCCGGAGCTGTACTCGGAAAGCCGCGAGGCGGCCTACCACTACCGCCGCGGCGTGAATCCGCGGGCGATTGTGGCCTTCGTCCCTGCGGCGCTGATTTCCACCCTGCTGGCGCTACTGCCCGCCTTCGAATCCCTGTCGGCGTTCTCCTGGTTCTTCGGTGCGGGCCTGGCCGGGCTGATCTACTGCGCCATCGCCGATCGCCGTGCCGAATACCACGACGTGGACGGCGAAGGGATCGCCGTCGACAGCGTCCATCACTGAGGCACACACCGGGGACAGGCATGAAAAAACCGCCCCAAAGGGCGGTTTTTTCATGCGCTCTTCAGCGCGATGACTTTCGCTTTGGTTTTCGCTTTCGCCGATCTGGGGCGCACCTCGGTCACCGCCGCCTTGGGCACGGGCGGGGTGCCCAGCTCGTTGCGCACCAGCTTGGCCAGACGGCGCATGTCCACCGGCTTGAGCAGGAAGTCCACCACCTTCATGTGCATGGCCTCGATGGCGTCCCGCACGTCGGCGTCGCCGGAAATGATGATGACCGGCAGGCTCGCCCGCGCTGACTGACGCACCTGGCGCACCAGTTCCAGGCCGCTGCCGCATTGCATGTGGAGTTCGGTGATCATCAGACCAATGGAGGGACGGGTGACCAGCAGCGCCAGCGCCTGTTCGCCACTGTCGGCGGTGATGCAGGGGATGCCCTTGGCGATCAGTTCGTCGGCCAGGGCATCGCGCCCCGCCTCGTCGTCGTCCACCAGCAGGACGCTGGGCGGCGCGTTGGGTATGCGCATGACTTCATCAAGCGCTTGCAGTTCCGCTTCGCTCAGCAGATCACCGTAACTCATGGGGTCGTCCTCGAAAGGAGCCTGCCTGGCAGGCCCAACGCCCGTCACTAGTAGCTTTAGCACGGGGTACGCTGGTCGGATAGGCAAAATGCAAGCAAGTTCCCGTGCAGAATGCTGCATCCGCCGAACGGTAGTGGCCCACGTGGCTTTCCGACGAGTTGCGTGCCTCGCCTTAGACTTACGTCCAATTTGTACAGCCGGGCGCCACGCGCAGCATGGTTCAACCAACAAGAACAACGGGCAGCAGCATGAACAAGGCAGACGCCTTCGCCCAGGCCGGCAAGCTGGCGGTGATGCAGAACATCCAGGGCACCATGGAGTTCCTGCAGAAGTACCCGCCCTTCAACCAGATGGAAAGCGCCCACCTCGCCTTCCTCGTCGAGCATTGCCTGCTGCGCTTCTATGCCGCCGGCGAATCCATCATCAAGCCCCAGGACGGGCCGGTGGAGCACTTCTATATCGTCAAGCAGGGCCGGGTAGTGGGTGAACGCCCGCATTCGGCACGGCGCGGCACCGAGACCACCTTCGAGATCGCCAGCGGCGAGTGCTTCCCCCTAGCCGCGCTGCTGGGCGAACGGGCCACCCGCACCGAGCACCTGGCCGGCGAGGACACTTTCTGCCTGCTGCTGGGCAAGTCCGTCTTCGTCAAGCTCTTCGCCCTCTCCAACCCCTTCCGCGACTTCGCCCTGCGCGGGGTCAGCAGCCTGCTCGACCAGGTCAACCAGCAGGTGCAATTGCGCGCCGCGGAAACCCTGGGTGCCCAGTACTCCCTGGATACCCGCCTGGGCGAACTGGCGGTGCGCCAGCCAATTTCCTGCCGGCCGGAGCTGCCGCTGCGCGATGCCGTGCGGCTGATGCACGAGCAACAGGTGGGCAGTATCGTCATCGTCGACGCCAGCCAGCGGCCGCTGGGCATCTTCACCCTGCGTGACCTGCGCCGGGTGATCGCCGATACCAGCGCCGATCTCGCCCACCCCATCGCCGACGTCATGACCCAGTCCCCCTTCCACCTGCCGCCGGAAGCCAGTGCCTTCGATGCGGCCCTGGCCATGACCGAACGGCACATCGCCCACGTCTGCGTGGTCAGCGGCGGGCGCCTGATCGGCGTGGTGTCCGAGCGTGACCTGTTTTCCCTGCAGCGGGTGGACCTGGTGCATCTGGCGCGCACCATCCGCCATGCCGGCCGGGTCGAAACCCTGGCCGCCCTGCGCGACGAGATCCAGCGCCTGGTGGACAGCATGCTGGCCCACGGCGCCAGCTCCACCCAGATCACCCGCATCATCACCCTGCTCAACGACCACACCGTGTGCCGGGTGATCGAGCTGACCCTCGAGGAAATGGGCGATCCGGGCATCCCGTTCACCTGGCTCTGCTTCGGCAGCGAGGGACGCAGCGAACAGACCCTGCACACCGACCAGGACAACGGCATCCTCTTCGAGGCCTCCGACGCCGCGGAAGCCGCCGCCATTCGTGGACACCTGCTGCCGCTGGCCGATCGCATCAACCAGCACTTGGCGCAGTGTGGCTTCGAGCTGTGCAAGGGCGGCATCATGGCCGGCAACCCGGAGCTCTGCCTGTCCCGCAATGAATGGAGCCGCCGCTTCGCCACCTTCATCCGCGAGGCGACGCCGGAGAACCTGCTGGGCTCCTCCATCTACTTCGACCTGCGCGCCGTCTGGGGCCCCACCGAGGGCTGCGAGGCGCTGCAACAGGAACTGCTGGTGCTGGTGGCCGACAACAGCCTGTTCCAGCGCATGATGGCCGAGAACGCCCTGCGCCAGCGCCCGCCGGTAGGGCGTTTCCGTGATTTCGTGGTGGCCCGCAAGGGCGCCGAGAAAGACACCCTCGACCTCAAGGTGCAGGGCCTGACGCCCTTCGTCGACGGCGCCCGGCTGCTCGCCCTGGCCCACGGCATCGAAGCCTGCAACACCCTGGAACGTCTGCGCCAGCTGGTGGAACGGGAAGTGGTGGATGCGCTGGACGGCGCGGCCTATGAAGAGGCCTACCATTTCATCCAGCTCACCCGCATGCAGCAGCACCAGCACCAGGCGCGGCAAGGCCTGCCCTACTCCAACCGGCTCGACCCGGACACCCTTAACCAATTGGACAGGCGTATCCTGCGCGAGTCCTTCCGTCAGGCCCAACGCCTGCAATCGAGCCTGGCGTTACGCTATCAACTATGAACGGCTTCCCCTGGTTCACCCGCCGCAAGCCCCTGGCTCCGGACATCACGGAGCGTCGCGAGCGCCTGCCAGAACCCCAGATACTGGACCATCGCCCCCTGAGCCAGCAGCGCTTCGTGGTGCTGGACCTTGAAACCAGCGGCCTGAACATGAGCCGCGACCTGGTGCTGTCCATCGGCGCGGTGAGCATCACCGACGGCGCCATCGACCTCGGCAGCCAGTTCGAATCCACCCTGCAACGCGAAACCGGCAAGCTCAGCGCCAGCGTGCTGATCCACGGCATCGCGCCGAGCGAACTGGCCGCTGGTGTGGAGCCGTCCGAAGCTCTGCTGGGTTTCATGGAATTCCTCGGCGACAGCCCGCTGCTGGCCTTCCACGCCACCTTCGACCAGCGCATGCTGAGCCGCGCGCTCAAGCAGGACCTTGACTACCGCCTGCGCCACCGCTTCCTCGACATCGCTGAACTGGCACCCATGCTCTGCCCCGAGGCGGGCATCCGCAACGGCGGCCTGGACGATTGGGTCGAGTACTTCGGGCTGCAGGTGCTGCAGCGCCACAACGCCAGCGCCGACGCACTGGTGACCGCCGAAATCGCCCTGATCCTGTTCAGCCGCGCCCACCGCCAGGGCCTGGAAAGCCCCGCTGCGCTGGCATCCGCCCTCAGCCGCTGGCAGCGCCGGCAACACGCGCCCGCGCTCTGATCCTGCAGCCCCCCTGCCGTTCGGGAATTTCTGCGAACCCCTGCCCGCCTTCCGGCGTCGATTGATAAATCACCCGGGAGACGGAGGCCTTCCCATGATTCGCCCGCTTGTCCTCGCCCTGTGCGCAGCCCTGCTCTGCGGAGCGGCCATCGCGGCGGATGTCACCTACTACCCGGTGCCCGTCGGCACAGCCCCGCGCGACCTGGCGCCGGCCACCGACGGGCGCGTCTGGTTCACCGCGCAGCGCCAGGGGGCGGTCGGCCTGCTCGACCCGCTCACCGGCCAGACCCAGCTGGTTCCTCTCGGCAAGGGTTCCTCTCCGCGCTCCCTGCTGGTGGATCAGGAAGGCGCCGCCTGGATCACCGACCCCGGCCTGGATGCACTGGTGCGGGTCGACCCGGTGGACCAGAGCGTCAGTACCTTCCCGCTCAAGGGCACGGCGGCCGGCATCGAACTGGAAGACCTGGCCCAGGATCGCAATGGCGATATCTGGTTCACCGGCAAGCGCGGATTCTATGGCCGCTTCAAGCCCGCCAGGCGCAACCTGGAAGTCTGGCCGGCGCCGGGAGGCCCCGGCCCTGGTGGCATCACTGTGACACCCAACGGCGAGGTCTGGTACGCCAATGAACCGGCCCGCCATATCGGCCGCATCGACCCCGGCACCGGCCAGGCCAAACTGGTGGATCTGCCGGAGGCCAGTGCCAGTCCGCGTGTGATCTGGAGCGACTCGCGCGGCACCCTCTGGGTTAGCGAAGCGGCCGGCGGGCGCCTGAGCCGGTTCGATCCGCTGGGCGAAGCCTGGAACAGCTGGAAGATTCCCGGCAGCAACGCCGACGCCCATGCGCTCTATGTCGATGAGCAGGAGCGGGTCTGGCTGAGCGACTTCAGCGCCAATGCCATCCTCCGCTTCAACCCGTTCAGCCGCCGGTTCGCCAGCTTTCCCAGCGACCGCCCGGGGGCCCAGGTGACCCAGCTGGCCGGTCGTACCGGCGAAGTCTGGGGCGCGGAATCGGCGCAGGACCGGCTGGTGATGATCAAGTACTGAGCCTGTGGGTGATTCCAGGTCAATCAGTTGTAGGGGGATGGCGCTTTTTCAACCACCATCGGCGCTATTCCGGGCCCCTTTTGGTCGATCGATGAAGCGTGATCCACCCGACGTCTGCGCACGTCCTGCAGGATCGAATTCATTCGCGAAAGCAGGTCTGCCCTTGGGAATCCCGGCCAGATCCGCTGCCCTCTCCCCAACCTCGCTTTGCGCCCCGGCCAGAACGCTTCGCGTTCTGTCGCTCAGAAGCGCCGGAAGCAGTACTTCCAAAAGCGCGCCTCTTCGCCTCGCACGCGGGAGAGGGGGTTGCCCGCGCAAGCCTTCAGTCCTGCTAGAGTGGCGCGAACCCCCATGCCCGGCGGCAATCCAATACGGTATAACTGCGCCATTCCCCCGCTGCAGACGCCGAGGATCCCGTATGAGCGCCAACCAGACCCTGTACTTCTCCCCCACCTCCCCCTACGTCCGCAAGGTCATGGTGCTGCTCCACGAAACCGGCCAGCTCGGCGTGGTCAACCTCCACGGCGTGACCCTCACCCCGGTGAACCCCAGCGCCGAGGTGAACGAGCACAACCCCGCCGGCAAGATTCCGGCCCTGCAACTGGCAGACGGCAGCGTGCTGCACGACAGCCGGGTGATCCTCGACTACTTCGACCACCAGCACGACGGCGAACCGCTGATCCCCCGCGACGGCCCGGAGCGCTGGCGGCGCATGACCCTGGCCTCGCTTGCCGACGCGGTAACCGATGCCGCCATCCTGGTGCGCTACGAAACCTTCCTGCGTCCCGAGGACAAGCGCTGGGACGACTGGGTCCTGGGCCAGTGCAGCAAGATCGACCGCGCCCTGGCGGCCTTCGAGGAAGCCGCCAGCGAGCTGGACGAGCGCTTCGACGTCGCCGCCATCAGCGCCGCCTGCGCCCTGGGCTACCTGGACTTCCGCATGCCCGACCTCAACTGGCGCCGTGACTGCCCGAAACTGGCCGCCTGGTATTCAACCGTCAGCCAGCGGCCGTCGCTGGTGGCCACCGCGCCTGTCCACTGAGCGCTCCCGCGGTCGGGGCAGGCAGGTGCCGAACAGCCTGTCCAGCTCCGCCGCCAGCTTCACCGCCCGCTCCTGATCCTCCCGCAACCCCAGCAGCCTCATTCCACACCTCCCACGTGCCGGTACCAGAGGCGGAAGAAACCCGCCCCCGGCACCAGCCGCAAAATCAAACAGCCGTCGATTCGCATCAATCCACGCATGGCCGGTCCTCCTCAGTTGCCGCTGGCCGGCTGGGCGCGGCCGACGCCGTACCAGTCCAGCTTGCGGGTCAGCACCATCACGCAGGCGAGTAGGCCGAATACCAGCAGCGAGCCCATCAGCAGGGCGTAGTCCTCGGCGCTGAGCAGGCCGTAGAGCATGCCGTAGAGCGCCGCCAGCCCCAGGGTGAAGCCACCGCCGCGCAGCCAGCTGTGGAGCACGTGACTGACGTAGAACCCCACCAGCGCCACGCACGCCGAAGCCGAGATGAGATAGGCAAGGGCGAATTCCAGGTGCTCGGACAGCGACAGCAACAGCAGGTAGAAAAACACCAGGACGAGCCCCACCAGGCCGTACTGCACCGGGTGCACGGCCAGGCGCTTGAGCACTTCCACCAGGAAGAAGCCGGCGAAGGTCAGGGCCACGAACAGCAAGGCGTATTTGATCGCGCGGTCGGTCTTCAGGTACTGGTCCACCGGGTCGGCAAAACTCACGCCGAAGTCCCGCGAATTGAACGGGTCGCACCGGGACTCGCCCACGCAATCGGCCAGGGCCTCCTGCAGGTTGGTGGCGAAGAAGCTGGTCTGCCAGGTGGCGGAGAAGCCCTGGGCGCTGATGCTGCGCTCGCTGGGGAGGAATTCGCCGATGAAGCTAGGGTGAGGCCAGGACGAACTCAATTCCACTCGCGAATCGCGGCCCACCGGCGTCACGCTGAGGGACGAGGTGCCCTGCAGCTTGAGGTCGAAACCGAAGTCCAGGCTCTGCACGATCCCGGCCTGCA
The DNA here is from genome assembly GCF_043392685.1 of Metapseudomonas phytobenefica. NCBI lineage: Bacteria > Pseudomonadati > Pseudomonadota > Gammaproteobacteria > Pseudomonadales > Pseudomonadaceae > Metapseudomonas > Metapseudomonas phytobenefica. The sequence continues at coordinate 122,162 of NZ_JBHZGM010000006.1, forward strand.
TCGGCGCCAGCGGTACGTGCACGCCCCCCGCCAGCAGGCGGTCGCCGCTGCCGGGCTGGAAGTCCAGGGTCTGGCCGTTCAGGCGCAGCTTGAGAGCGTTGCCGATGCCCCGGATATCGCTGATGCCCACTGCCAGGAAAGGCGCCTCGAAGCGATAGTCCGCCAGGTTCTCGTCGATGCCGTAGTTGGCCGGCACCAGGATCTGCCCGCTGACCTGGCTGTCGCTCTTGTACAACCGCGCCTGGTAGATGCCCCGGGCGCGCACTTCGGTGTCCACATGGCCGGTGAGGTTGAAGCGCTCCGGCAGGAAGTAGAGCCGGCCACTCACCTCGCGCTCTTCCATATGGCGCTGGCCGGTCTGCTCGTAGGCCTTCCACGCGCGCACTGTGCGCTTGTACGGCACCACCAGGATCGGCCCGGTGATGCGCTGGCTGTAGCTGGAGCTCTGGGCGATGTTGATCAGCACGCTGTTGCGCGCGGCCTGGCGCTCGCTGATCAGGCCGTCGATCAGCATCAGCGGGATCATCAACAGCAGCATCAGCAGGGCGATGGTGCCCAGCTTGAAGCCGAGGGTACGGGTCATGGCAACTCTCCTTGTGTCGGGACGGGGAGAGTCTGGGGAGCGTGTGAGGCGTGGTTATGGCGGAAGTGTGGAGACTGTGTGGGGAAAGCGTGGAGGCCGGTTGCGCTTTTTACTGTGGGGGCGAACTCATTCGCTAAGGGCAGCACAGCTGCCCCCGCAAGGTTGATGGCAGGACTGCGTCCTGCCTAGCGAATGAATTCGCCCCCACAAGGTTTCCATCGTCCTACAGGGGACGTTAAGCCCCGCGGATGTACTGCTCCAGATGCTGGATCAGGCTTTCCTGTTCGGCGGTGATGTCGCGCACCAGGTCGCGGATGGAAAGCAGCCCCACCAGCTTGCCGTCATCGAGCACCGGCAGGTGGCGCAGGTTCTTCTCGGTCATCAGTTGCATGCAGTACTGGTTGCTGTCGCGCGGGGTCACCACGAAGAGGTTGGAGGTCATCACCTCTTCGATGGTGGTGGCATAGGCCGAACGCTCCAGGGCCGCCACGCGGCGCACGAAATCGCGCTCGGTGACGATGCCGACCAGCTCGCCAGCCTGCAGCACCACCAGCGCGCCGATGTCCTTCTCGGCCATCAGCAGGGCGGCCTCCAGCACGGTGGTGGTCGGTTCGACACTGAACAACCGAGTGTGGGACTTGGCTCTGAGAATCTCGGCGACGCTTTTCATCCGGCAGCTCCTGAAGGGCCTGTGGGTCCTGTAGTCCAAGCACGGCGCTTGCAAGGCAGCCGCATCAAGAATCAAGCCAGAACCTGGTTACAGGGCGGCGACGCCCGTCGAAAGTCAGGCCGCCGTTCTGCTCAATTTATAGTCGAAGGCCGAAGCCGCCGGCATCAGCAGGCGGCGAGCGCATATCAATCCGCGACAGCAGGAAGTCGCAGACAGGCCTCCACGCCGCCGTCGCGGTTGGCCACACGCAATTCGCCACCGTGCAGCCCGGCGACCTCCTGCACGAAATTGAGGCCCAGGCCCGTGCTCTTGCGCCCCGTTGCGGGGCGCGGCAGGGAATAGAGGCGCGAGGTGAGGCGCGAACCGGCTACAAGGCGCCCATAGCGTCAATCAGCACTGCGGCTTGCCGGCGGTGAACTTGCGCCCTGGATAGACCGCGGCCTTGAACTCGCGCAGGGCCTTGGCGCCGATCAGCAGCGGGTAGTTGAAGCTGGAGCGGTCGGTGAGGTTGACCTCCACCGTGCGCTTCTCGCCGCCCAGGCACATCTCCATGTCTACCACCGGGCGCTTGGAAATCTCTGCCGTGGGGGCTTCGTCTTCCTCGCCCAATTCGTCGGCGCGGTTCTTGATCTTGCTGATGCGCGACAGGCGATGTTCGAACAGGGTGTCATCGGCGTCCTTGGTGGCCAGGCGGAAGCGCACCCACTCCTCGCCATCGCGCTCGAAGCGTTCGATGTCCCTGGCGGACAGGGAGGCGGTCAGGGCGCCGGTGTCCATCTTGGCCTTCAGGGTCTGGCCAATCTCCGGCAGGCGGATGTACTCGTAGCGGCCGTAAAGCGTGGGTTCCTTGGCGGCGAAAGCAGGCAGCGCCAGCAGGGCCAGCAGGGCAATCAGGGGTTTCAACACAACATCTCCCGGTTGAGGGGTACGGTTCTCGGACTGGTCGGGCGGCCAATGGTTCGTCGCCGCCGACTCAGCGAGTGCCCGCAGCATACTCGCCCCCCGGCGCGCAGCAAGGCCTCCGACCGCTCGTCGCGTCGGCGGCGACTGCGTATCATGGCCCGCACTCACGCGGACAAGGAGCCGAGACCCCATGCAGGCACTGCTGACCGGAATCGCCACCACCCTGCTGCTCTTGCTCAACACCCTGATCCTGATCGGCCCGATGCTGGCCATCGCCCTGCTCAAGCTCATCCTGCCAGGCCAGCACCTGCGCGACGCCTGCTCCCGTGGCGTGATGTGGATCGCCGAAACCTGGGCGGAGAACTGCAAGCGCGTGTTCGCCGCCCTCACCCCGACCCACTGGGACATCCGTGGCGGCGAAGGGCTGCGCAACGACACCTCCTACCTGGTCATCAGCAACCACCAGTCCTGGGTGGACATTCCCGCCCTGGTCCAGGCCTTCAACCGCAAGGCGCCCTACTTCAAGTTCTTCCTCAAGAAGGAGCTGATCTGGGTGCCCTTCCTCGGCCTGGCCTTCTGGGCCCTGGATTACCCCTTCATGAAGCGCTACAGCAAAGCCTTCCTGGACAAGCACCCGGAAATGAAAGGCAAGGACCTGGAGATCACCAAGGCCGCCTGCGAGAAGTTCAAGCGCATGCCGGTGACCGTGGTGAACTACCTCGAAGGCACCCGCTTCACCCCCGCCAAGCACGCCAACCAGGGCTCGCCCTATCGGCACCTGCTCAAACCCAAGGCCGGCGGCGTTGCCTTCGTCCTCGCGGCCCTCGGCCAGCAACTGGACGCCATCCTCGACGTCACCCTGGTCTACCCGGGCGAGGGCGTGCCCGGCTTCTGGGCGCTGCTGTCCGGCCAGGTACCGCAGGTGATCGTGGATATCCAGACCCGCCCACTGGACCCGGCCCTGTGGCAGGGCGATTACGAGAATGACGGGGAATTCCGCCAATACGTGCAAGCCTGGGTGAGCGAGCTCTGGATAGAGAAGGACGCGCGCATCAGCGAACTGCGCGCGCAATTGCGGGAGTAGGTGCGCGACCTACCCCCGCGTGGGTCAGGTCGACAGGCCGTTCACCGGTACCGCCTGCCCGGCCGGGATGGCCGGCGTGGCGGGCACCTGCGGAATGGTCCACTTCCACAGGTTGCCGAGGTTCTGCAGCAGCGATTCAGCCAGCCCCTGCTGGCCGAGGAAGGACAGGATCAGCGGAGCGAACTGGCCGATCAGGCCGCTATCCATCCCCAGCGAACCGAAGGCCTGGCTCACGTCCGTCATGCTGTTCATCTGCTGCCCGGCGAGCACGCCCGGCTGACCGCCCAGCGCGTTGCCCGACTGCTGGCCGAGCAGGCCGCCGATGCTGCTGAGCAGGCCCTGGGTATTGGGGTCGGTGAGCACGCCGACGCCCGGCACCGCCTGGTCCAGCTGGGCGAACTGATCGGCCGGCAGGTTGTTGCGCGCCAGGCCGAACAACGCGGTGAGGCCGCCCAGGGCCTGTTCCGGCGTGACGTTCAGCTGGCTGCCCAGTTGCCCCAGCAAGGCCGCCGACTCCGCAGGTGCGATACCCGGCGCCTGGTCCTGTTGGCCGGTCGCGGCAGCGGCGGCGACGACATCGCCCAGGGAAACGGCGAATACCGGGCTGGCGGCCAAGCTGAGCAAGGTAGCCAGGGTCAGGCTTCGGGGAATGTGCATAGGTCGACCTCGACGAAGAATCCGCGCCGGAACACTGCGTACCGGCTGGTGAGCGCAAACTCGACCATCTGACTGCGTCGAGGGGGTTGGCGTTCCCGGCAATCTGACAGCTGGTCGCCACATGCTGTGGGGGCGAATTCATTCGCTGCTTTTCTCCCTTGTCCCTCCGGGAGACGCGGCTGTCCATGCCAACGGTGAACTAGCCTTCCAGGAACACACTCCCCGGCCCACCACCATGAACGAATCCCTGATCGCCGAACTCGATGCCGCCCTCCCCCGCCTGGCCCTCAAGATCCGCGTGCTGGAGGCCATCGCCTGGCCCGATGGCGTCGAAGAGCGTTTCCTCGCCGATTGGCGCGCCGGACATCCTCGGCTCCCGGCGGTGTCGCTGCAGCCCCGCGATCACCGCGCCGAGATCGAGGCCCTGGAAACCCTCGCCAGTCGCTGCGACACAGGCCACCCGGCAGGCGCTTTCCTCGCCGCCACCGCCGCCAGCTATGCCTGCGCCGGACGCATGCTGGGCGCCATTGGCACGCCAGCCTTCACCGACTACTCGGCGCGCCTCTACCAGCGCCCCGACCACTACTACGAGCGGCAGAAGATGACGCCGCTGGATGCTGCACGCTTCTTCCTCGACACCACCGACGCCCTGCTGGACAGCCGCTGCATTCCGGCCACCGCTGCGTGCATTCCCGCCGAAGAATTCGCCGCCTGGATGCGCACGGAAGTGGACGCCTTCTTCGGCCCCGACCAGGTCCGCGTCGTACTGGACCCGGACCTGGCTTCCAAGGCCATCGCCGGAGCCACGCGCATCCGTCTGCGGGCTTCGGCGCTCTTTTCCGAACTGGACAAGGCCCAGTTGCTGCAACACGAAGCCTTCGTGCACGTCGCCACGGCATTGAACGGCCGCGCCCAGCCGCGCCTGACCAGCCTGGCCTTCTCCGCCTTCGTCGGGCGAATCAACCTGGAACTGATCGAGCTGGAGCGGTTCGTGGAGTTGGAGGAGGAGGAGGAGGAGTGAAGTGTGGGGGCGCACAAAAAAAGGGGCCCCGAAGGGCCCCTTGAGGGACAGACGCCGCGGCTGTCACATCACGGCGTCGGGGTCGTGCAGTCGATCAGGCCGCGCTGAAGGTCTTGTGCGGGTCGATGACGAATTTCTTCGGTACGCCGGCATCGAACTCGCCGTAGCCACGCGGGGCGTCGTCCAGGCTGATGACCTGCACGCCGACCACTTCGGCGATGTTGATGCGGTCCCACATGATCGCTTGCATGAGCTGGCGGTTGTATTTCATCACCGGGGTCTGGCCGGTGTGGAAGCTGTGGGATTTCGCCCAGCCGAGGCCGAAGCGGATGCTCAGGCTGCCGATCTTGGCGGCGGCGTCCACCGCGCCCGGGTCTTCGGTGACATAGAGACCGGGGATACCGATCTTGCCGGCCACGCGGGTGACCTGCATCAGCGAGTTGAGCACGGTGGCCGGAGCCTCCTGCTTGGCGCCTTCATGGCCGTGGCCGCGGGCTTCGAAGCCCACCGCGTCGATGGCGCAGTCCACTTCCGGCTCGCCCAGCAGCGCGGCGATCTGCTCGTGCAGCGGGGTGTCCAGCGACAGGTCGGCGATCTCGAAGCCTTGTGCCTTGGCATGGGCCAGGCGGGCCGGGTTGAGGTCGCCGACGATGACCACGGCAGCGCCCAGCAAGCGGGCGGAGGCGGCGGCGGCGAGGCCAACCGGGCCTGCGCCGGCAACGTAGACGGTGCTGCCCGGGCCGACGCCGGCAGTGACTGCGCCGTGGTAGCCGGTGGGCAGGATGTCGGAGAGGCAGGTCAGGTCACGGATCTTCTCCATGGCCTTGTCGCGCTCGGGGAGTTTGAGCAGGTTGAAATCGGCGTAGGGAACCAGCACGTACTCGGCCTGGCCACCGGTCCAGTCGCCCATGTCGACATAACCGTAGGCGCCGCCGGCACGGGCCGGGTTGACGGTCAGGCACACGCCGGTGTGCATTTCCTTGCAGGAGCGGCAGCGGCCGCAGGCCACGTTGAAGGGTACCGATACCAGGTCGCCGATCTGCAGGTTTTCCACGTCACGGCCTTTCTCGATCACCTCACCGGTGATCTCGTGGCCGAGCACCAGGCCGACCTGCGCGGTGGTACGGCCACGCACCATGTGCTGGTCCGAGCCGCAGATGTTGGTGGAGACCACCTTCAGGATTACCCCGTGTTCGATCTTCTTGCCCCGGGGGTCCTGCATCTTCGGGTAGTCGATCTTCTGCACTTCGACTTTGCCCGCACCGAGATAAACGACACCACGATTACCAGACATGCGTAATTCTCCGTTGTTGTTGTGAATACAAAGGCGCGGCCATCGGCCACGCAGCCTTGCACTGGAGCTTGCAGCTGTTGCCGGAACCCGCCGGTGAAACCTGGCAGGGCGGATTCCTCAAGTAGGGTGGGTCGGGCGGCGTTCCGCTTCAGCCCACCAATAGAGCCTTAGGTTGCGACTGGTGGGCTGAAGCCCACCCTACAGCCGGGTAGACCTGATCAGGCGTTGAGCACCACCGTGCGGTTGGCGTTGAGGAACACGCGCCGCTCAATGTGATAGCCGACGGCCTTGGCCAGGGTCAGGCACTCGATGTCACGGCCCTTGGCGACCAGGTCTTCGGGGTAGTGGGCGTGATCCACCGGCTCGACGCCCTGAGCGATGATCGGACCTTCGTCGAGGTCGTTATTGATGTAATGCGCCGTCGCGCCCACCAGCTTCACCCCCTTCTGGTAGGCCTGGTGGTAGGGCTTGGCCCCCTTGAAGCCGGGCAGCAGAGAGTGGTGGATGTTGATCGCCCAGCCATCGAGCTTCTTGCACAGCTCGGGCGAAAGCACCTGCATGTAGCGGGCAAGCACCACCAGTTCGGCCCCGGTCTCCTCGATCACCTGCATCACGCGGCGTTCCTGGGACGGCTTGTCGTTGGGGTCAAGGGGGAAGTGGTGGTAGGGAATTCCGTGCCAGCGGGCCAGGGGCTCCAGGTCCGGGTGGTTGGAGACCACCGCAACCACGTCCATTTCCAGCTGGCCGATGCGCTGGCGGTAGAGCAGGTCGTTCAGGCAATGGTCGGCCTTGGAGACCATGATCACCACCTTGGCGCGATAGCCCGGCGGGGTCAGCTCCACCTGCATGTCGAAGGGCGCCAGGCGCTCGTCCAGGCCGGCCCGGAAGGCCTGCTCGTCGAAGCCATCGGGCTGGCGGAATTCGACACGGATGAAGAACCGCGACGACAGCCGGTCATCGAACGAGTGGTGCTCGGTGACGTAGCAGCGCTGCTCGAAGAGAAAGCGCGTCACCGCATCCACGGTACCGAGCACGCTCGGGCATTGGGCGGTGAGAATCCAGGTATCGGGGGTGCGGCTCATATGCGGACTCCGATGTTTTGTCTCCCCTCTCCCTCTGGGAGAGGGGGCGGGGGTGAGGGATGGTCCGAGTGGCACGGGGCATCCCTCACCCCAACCCTCTCCCAAGCGGAGAGGGGGCTATCCGTGCATGGATCAGGCCTTGACCGCCAGCCCGTACTCCGCGCTGGCGTCCTGCAGCCAGAGCCAGATGTAGTCGGCGAAGCTGCGGCGGATCAGCAGTTCCCAGGTGTCTTCACCGGTGTGACGGATCACCGCGCCGGCCTTGGCGAAGGTGGTGCCGACGGCCTTGCCCACCGGGAAGTTGCTGGGGTGCACGTCGTAGGGCGTGGACTTCATCAGCACCTCGCGGACATGGGGTCCGGAGAGCTCGAGAATGGTCTGGCCGCCACTGACGTTGACCACGGAGATGTGCTGGCCATCCAGCGCCTTGCGCAGGCGCTGTTCGGTCTCGAACTCCTGGCCGCCCGGCACGATCAGCAGCCACTCATCCGGCCCCAGCCATTGCAGCGAGGTATCGCCGTTGGCCACCAGGGTCAGGGCCACCGGCAGCTCCAGGCCGAGGGCGCTGTGCACGCCGCCGGAGAAGGCCGGGTCGTTGGCGTCACCACGGATCACCAGGTGGCCGAGGAGCTTCTTCTCGCGCAGGACCACGCCTGCGCTGCTCTTGCCCTTGCGTGCCAGCTCTTCGAGGCCGGCATGATGCAGCGGCGATTCGCCACGGGCGTTGTCGGGGCGCTGCTTGTAGACGTTCACGTTAGACATTCTGGCGATCCCCTTTCGGGTCATAGAACACAGAGCTGCAGATTTCGGCTTCGATCACGCTGCCATCGGCCAGCGGTGCGAACACACGCTCACCCATGCGCTTCAAGCCGCCCTTGACCACGGCCATGGCGAAGGAATGCCCCATGGTCGAGCTCATGTAGCTGGAGGTGACGTGGCCGACCATCTTCATCGGGATGGGCTGCTTCGGATCGAACACCAGCTGGGCGCCTTCCGGCAGCACCTTGTTCGGGTCGATGGGCTTGAGGCCCACCAGTTGCTTGCGGTCTTCACGCAGGCAGTCTTCGCGGTTCATGCCGCGCCAGCCTATCCAGGAGAAGGGCTTGTTGCGGCCGACGCACCAGCCCATGTTCAGGTCGTCCGGGGTCACCGAGCCGTCGGTGTCCTGGCCGACGATGATGAAGCCCTTCTCGGCCCGCAGCACGTGCATGGTTTCGGTGCCGTAGGGGGTCAGGTTGTACTTCTTGCCGGCCTCGATGATCTTTTCCCACACGCCCAGGGCGTAGTCGGCCTGCACGTTCACTTCGTAGGAAAGCTCGCCGGTGAAGGAGATCCGGAACACCCGCGCCGGTACGCCACCCACCAGGCCTTCCTTCCAGCTCATGAAGGGGAAGGCGTCCTTGTCCAGGTCGATGTCCGTGACCTCGGCCAGCAGCTTGCGGCTGTTGGGGCCGGACAGGGTCATGGTGGCCCAGTGGTCGGTGACCGAGGTGAAGTACACCTTCAGCTCCGGCCATTCGGTCTGGTGGTAGATCTCCAGCCATTCCAGCACCCGGGCGGCACCGCCGGTGGTGGTGGTCATGATGAAGTGGTTGTCGCCGACGCAGGCGGTCACGCCGTCGTCGAAGACCATGCCGTCTTCCTTGCACATCAGGCCGTAGCGGGCCTTGCCCACGTCCAGCTTGGTCCAGGCGTTGGTGTAGACGCGGTTGAGGAACTCGCGCGCATCCGGGCCCTGGATGTCGATCTTGCCGAGGGTCGAGGCGTCGAGGATGCCCACGCTGTCACGCACAGCCTTGCATTCGCGGGCCACGGCGGCATGCATGTCTTCGCCGCGCTTGGGGAAGTACCACGGGCGCTTCCACTGGCCGACGTCCTCGAACTCCGCGCCCTGCTCCAGGTGCCAGCGGTGCATGGCGGTGTAGCGCTTGGGCTCGAACAGGTGGCCACAGTGACGGCCCGCCACGGCGCCGAAGGTCACCGGGGTGTAGTTCGGGCGGAACATGGTGGTGCCCATTTCGCTGATGCTGATACCCATCGAACGGGCGGCGATGGCCAGGCCGTTGATGTTGCCCAGCTTGCCCTGGTCGGTACCGAAGCCCAGCGCGGTGTAGCGCTTGACGTGCTCGACCGACTCGAAGCCCTCGCGGGTGGCCAGCTCGATGCCGGCGGAAGTCACGTCGTTCTGCAGGTCGACGAACTGCTTCGGCGCGCGCGAAGTGGGCTTGTCGTGGGGCACCTGGAACAGTGCCACCGCGGGCTCTTCCTTGCGCTTCTCGGTCTTCGGCAGGGTGCCTTCGACCACCTTGAAGCCGGCTTCGGCAGCGGCCTTGGCGCCCGCTTCGAAACCGTCGGCCAGGGCGTCGCCCAGGCCGAACACGCCATTCACGGCACCGGCGCAGTAACGCTTCTGGAAGCCCTCGCCGGGCACGAAGGCGAGGATGTCTTCACGCCAGATCGGCCTGCCGCCCAGGTGGGACGCCAGGTGTACCACCGGGCTGTAGCCGCCGGAGCTGACAATCAGGTCGCACTCCACCACTTCGCCGGGGCTGGTGACCTTATGGCTCTTCAGGTCGATGGCGCAGATGCGCGCGCCAGTGACGCGCTTGCTGCCACGGGCCTCGACCACGGCGCTGCCTGTGAGGATGCGCACGCCACGGGCGCGGGCTTCTTCCACCCAGGCGCCACGCGGGTTGCTGCGGGCGTCGGCCACGGCCACCACCTGCTGGCCGGCGTCGAGCCAGTCCAGCACCACGCGGTAGGCGTAGTCGTTGTTGGTGGACAGCACCAGTTGGCGACCCGGCGCCACGCCGTAGCGGTTCACATAGGTGGAGACGGCGCCGGCGAGCATGTTGCCCGGCACGTCGTTGTTCGAATACACCAGCGGACGCTCGTGGGCGCCGGCGGCCAGCACCACGCGCTTGGCACGGACGCGATGCACGCGGTGACGGGCCTGGCCATGGGGCGCGACTTCGCCCAGATGGTCGGTCAGGCGCTGGTGGATGGTGAGGAAGTTGTGATCGTGATAGCCGTTCACCGTGGCGCGCGGCAGCAGGGTCACTTCCGGCAGTTTTTCCAGCTCGGCGATGACCTTGGCCACCCACTCGGCAGCGGGCTTGCCGTCCAGGGTCTCGCGGGTATCCAGCAGGCTGCCGCCGAACTCTTCCTGCTCGTCGGCGAGGATCACGCGGGCGCCGCTACGGCCGGCGGCCAGGGCAGCGGCGAGACCGGCAGGGCCGGCGCCGACCACCAGTACGTCGCAGTACTGGTTCATGTGGTCGTAGATGTCCGGGTCGACTTCCTGGGGCGCACGGCCGAGGCCGGCAGCCTTGCGAATGTACTTCTCGTAGGTCAGCCACAGGTTCTGCGGATACATGAAGGTCTTGTAGTAGAACCCGGGCGGCATCATGCCGCCGCCGACCTTGCCGAGGATACCCATGACGTCGTTTTTCACGTTCGGCCAGCCGTTGGTGCTGCTGGCCACCAGGCCCGCGTACAGCGCCTGCTGGGTGGCGCGCACGTTGGGCACCTGGGAGGCTTCGGTGGAACCGATCTGCAGCACGGCGTTGGGCTCTTCCGCACCGGCGGCGACGATGCCGCGCGGACGGGAGTACTTGAAGCTGCGGCCGACGATGTCGACGCCGTTGGCCAGCAGGGCCGCGGCCAGGGTGTCGCCGGCAAAGCCCTGATAGTTCTCGCCGTTGAAGGTGAAGGTCAGCGGTTGGCTGCGATCGACGCGGCCACCCTTGGGAAGTCGGTTGACCTGGCTCATGCCGTTACTCCTGCGGTCGCGGCTTTCTTCTCGCCGACGTTGGCCTCGGTGACAGTGGGTTTCTCACCGATCTTGTAGGTTTCGAGGATTTCGTAGCTCACGGTGTGCCGCGTGGCGTTGAAGTACTTGCGGCAGCCCGCGGAATGCACCCACAGCTCGTGGTGGATGCCGCGCGGGTTGTCGCGGAAGAAGATGTAGTCGCCCCACTCCTCGTCGGTGCAGGCGTTCGGGTCCTGGGGGCGCGGGATGTGCGCCTGGCCCTTGGCGTGGAATTCCTCTTCGGAGCGCAGCTCGCCACAGTAAGGACAGAAGATGTGCAGCATGGCGATTCTCCTTAGTGAGCCACGGCAGCGGCGCCGTGCTCGTCAATCAGTGCGCCGGTATGGAAACGGTCGATGGAGAAGGGCTTGGCCAGCGGGTGCATCTCGCCGCGCGCCAGGCTGGCGGCGAAGACATGGCCCGAGCCGGGAGTGGCCTTGAAGCCGCCGGTACCCCAGCCGCAGTTGAAGAACAGGTTCTTCACCGGGGTCTTGGAGATGATCGGGCAGGCGTCCGGGGTGGTATCCACGATGCCGCCCCACTGGCGGTTCATGCGCACGCGGGACAGGATCGGGAACATCTCCACGATGGCCTGCAGGGTGTGCTCGATGGTGCCGTAGGAACCGCGCTGGCCGTAGCCGTTGTAGCCGTCGATACCGGCGCCGATGACCAGGTCGCCCTTGTCCGACTGGCTGATGTAGCCGTGTACGGCGTTGGACATGATCACGCTGTGGATGATCGGCTTGATCGGCTCGGACACCAGGGCCTGCAGCGGGTGGGATTCCAGCGGCAGGCGGAAGCCGGCCTGCTTGGCCATGTGGCCGGAGTTACCGGCGGTGACCACGCCGACGCGCTTGGCGCCGATGAAGCCGCGATTGGTTTCGACACCGATCACCGCACCATCCTGCTTGCGGAAACCGATTACTTCGGTGTTCTGCAGCAGGTCGACGCCCAGGGCGTCGGCGGCACGGGCGTAGCCCCAGGCTACGGCGTCATGGCGGGCCACGCCCCCACGGCGCTGAACGGTGGACCCCATGATCGGATAACGGGTGTTCTTGCTGCAGTCGAGGAAGGGAATTTCTTCGGCTACCTGACGCGCATCCAGCAGTTCGCCATCCACGCCGTTCAGGCGGTTGGCGTTGACCCGGCGGGCCGAGTCACGCATGTCCTGCAGGGTGTGGCAGAGGTTGTAGACGCCACGCTGGGAGAACATCACGTTGTAGTTCAGGTCCTGGGACAGGCCTTCCCACAGTTTCATCGCGTGCTCGTACAGCTGCGCCGCCTCGTCCCACAAGTAGTTGGAGCGGACGATGGTGGTGTTGCGGGCGGTGTTGCCGCCGCCCAGCCAGCCCTTCTCCACCACTGCGACGTTCTTCACGCCGAATTCCTTGGCCAGGTAGTAGGCGGTGGCCAGGCCGTGACCGCCACCACCGACGATGACCACGTCATACACCGGCTTCGGCGTCGGGTTGCGCCACATGCGTTGCCAGTTCTCGTGGTGGCTCAGGGAGTGCTTGAACAGACCGAAGCCGGAATAACGTTGCATGTTCGGACTCCTGGATTAGCGGTACACGGGGAAGTCGGCGCAGAGGCCAGCGACCTGCTTGGCCACCTGGGCTTCCACGTCGGCATCGCCGAGATGGTCGAGAATGTCGCAGATCCAGCCAGCCAGCTCGGTGCTCTGGGCTTCCTTGAAGCCGCGGCTGGTGATGGCCGGGGTGCCGATGCGGATGCCCGAGGTGACGAAGGGCGACTGCGGGTCGTTCGGCACGGCGTTCTTGTTCACCGTAATGCCGGCGCGGCCCAGGGCGGCGTCCGCTTCCTTGCCGGTCTTGCCCTGCTTGATCAGGCTGACCAGGAACAGGTGGTTGTCGGTGCCGCCGGATACCACGTCGTAGCCACGGTCGATGAACACCTTGGCCATGGCCTGGGCGTTCTTGATGACCTGGGCCTGGTACTCCTTGAAGCCGGGCTCCAGCGCTTCCTTGAAGCACACCGCCTTGGCGGCGATCACGTGCATCAGCGGGCCGCCCTGGGCACCGGGGAACACGGCGGAGTTGAGCTTCTTCTCGATCTCTTCGTTGGCCTTGGCCAGGATCAGGCCACCACGCGGACCGCGCAAGGTCTTGTGGGTGGTGGTGGTGACCACATCGGCATAGGGCAGCGGGTTCGGGTACAGGCCGGCGGCAACCAGGCCGGCGACGTGGGCCATGTCGACGAACAGCAGCGCACCCACCTTGTCGGCGATGGCGCGGAAGCGCGGGAAGTCGAGGGTCTTGGAGTAGGCGGAGAAGCCGGCAACGATCATCTTCGGCTTGTGCTCCACCGCCAGGCGCTCGACTTCGTCGTAGTCGATCAGGCCGGTGGCGGTGTCCAGGCCATACTGCACGGCGTTGTACAGCTTGCCGGAGGACGACACCTTGGCGCCGTGGGTCAGGTGGCCGCCGTGAGCCAGGCTCATGCCGAGGATGGTGTCGCCGGCGTTGAGCAGGGCCAGGTAGACGGCGCTGTTGGCCTGGGAGCCGGAGTGCGGCTGGACGTTGGCGTAATCGGCGCCGAACAGCTGCTTGGCGCGGTCGATGGCCAGCTGCTCGACCTTGTCGACGAACTCGCAACCACCGTAGTAGCGCTTGCCCGGATAGCCTTCGGCGTACTTGTTGGTCAGGCCGCTGCCCTGGGCTTCCATCACGCGCTTGCTGGTGTAGTTTTCCGAGGCGATCAGCTCGATGTGGTCTTCCTGACGACGCTCTTCTTCCTGCATCGCGCTGAACAGTTCGTCGTCATAACCCTGGATCTGGTCTTGCTTGCTGAACATCGATGATCTCCTGCGACAACCCACTGTCGTCTCTGTTGTTTTTGGGGTCTGGCGCCTGCCGCGGCATTACGGTCGGTCCCAGCCTGTTGCGGCCGATTGTGCGAGTTAGTCCGACACCCCGTTTGCCTGTTTGCGACGTGTAAATGCCCAAACTTGCCCACGCTGCCGACGAAAAGCGTTCGATTAGCGGAGCGCATCCCGCCAACCCGCCAAAGGTGCGCTGGAACGCCACTGATGCAGGGTTGGATTGGGTGTAAGCTGGACCCCGGCGCAGACTCGCTCCCGCGCCCCAGAACAAGAAAAAGACAGAACTGCACTCCGACTGCTGTCTCAACGCGACTACCCAAAAACGACAGTCGATGCTGTGGAGGAAAAACAATGGCTGTTGCGAAACTTGCGGCGCCACCCGTCGACGAAATCCAGCCCCAATCCCGACCCGGCGCAGTGAAGACCTTCGGTTTCCTGCTGATCCCCAACTTCACCACCATCGGCTTCGCGTCGGCGATCGAAACCCTGCGCATGGCCAACCTGGCCGCCAAGCGCCCCCTGTTCCGTACCCTGCTGATCGCCGCCGACCACGAGCCGGTGCAGGCCAGCAATGGCATGCGCGTGGTCCCCGACTACAGCCTCGAGGATGCCCCCGCGCTGGACGCCCTGTTCGTCGTCGGCTCCAATCCCATGCCACCCCGCTATGACCGCCGCCTGCTCAACTGGGTGCGCAAGCTGGCCCAGCACGACGTGGCCCTTGGCGGCATCTGCACCGGCAGCCACCTGCTGGCCAGCGCCGAATTGCTCAAGGGCTATCGCTGCACGGTGCACTGGGAAGACATCGAGCAGGTGAAGGACAAGTTCCCCGGCATCGTCATTTCCAACCAGCTGTTCGAGCTGGACCGCGACCGCTACACCTGCTCCGGCGGCACCGCGTCCATGGACATGACCCTGCAACTGATCGCCCGCGAGCCTGGCGGCGTGGAGATCGCCACCCGCGCCGCCGAACTGCTGCTCTGCGACCGCATGCGCGGTGCCCGCGAGCAGCAGCGCGTGCCTCTGCGGCAGAAGCTCGGCCATGCCCAGCCGAAACTGAGCCAGATCGTCGCGATCATGGAAGCCAACCTGGAAGAACCGCTGGAGCTGGAGGAACTGGCGCAGCTCAACGAGGTATCGGTGCGCCAGCTGGAACGGCTGTTCCACAAGTACCTGAACCGCACGCCCAGCCAGTACTACCTGGAACTGCGCCTGAACCGCGCCCGCGACCTGCTGCTGCGCAGCGAGTCGCAGGTCCGCGACATCGCCCTGGCCTGCGGCTTCGCCTCACCCGCGCACTTCTCCAAGTGCTACAGCCGCTTCTTCGGCCACTCCCCGCGCGGCGAGCGCAAGCAGAGTCCGCTGCATGCCTGAGTTCTGACATGGCGCCGCTCTTCCATGGGCCTGTTTCTGTGGGGGCGAATTCATTCGCCCCCACAAGTGAGCGGAACCCGCTCGCCGGAAACAAAAACGCCGCCCTCCTCTCGGGGGCGGCGTTTTCAATTCACGATCCTCTGCATCAGGCGTCCCGCTCGACACCTCCGCTCAGCGCCACCACCGGCTTCTTCGCCAACACCCAATAAACGACGCCGGATACCAGGATCGCCGGGAAGCTCGCGGTGATCTGCTCGGCGACATCCTTGAACACATGGGCCAGTACGAAGTAGACGGCGAAGCCCACCACCAGGGAGGCGATCCCGGCCCTGTTCCAGCCATTGCTGCCGTAGTAGGCGCCACCGGCTTCGGAGAACAGGTCACGGTCGGACAGGCGCTTGCCGCGCACGCAGAAGTAGTCCACCAGGATGATGGTCCAGAGCGGGATGAAGATGCCGCCTATCACCCCGAGGAAGGCTTCGAAGTAGTGCAGGAAGGAATCGAAGGCCATGGGCACGAAGCACAGCACCAGTTGCAGCACGACGATGATCGACAGCGCCTTCTTCGGCGTCAGGCCCTTGAAGGCACCCAGCAGGCCCATGCCCGAACCGTAGAGCACGGTGACATTGGTGCTCACGGTGGCGAAGATCAGCACCAGGAACGACACCATGCCCAGGCCGAGGGTGGCCAGGGTGGAGCTGGGGTCGGAGTTGTTCGGGTCGACGAACCCGCTCTGCAGCGCCACGCCGATGGCCCCGATGGCGCCGATGAGCATGAACCAGCCCTGGCCGACGTTCAGCCCCAGCCAGCTGCCCACGGCGGCGGCCGTGCCGGTCTTGGAGAAGCGCGAGAAGTCCGCTACCTGCGCCCAGGTCCAGGAGAAGCCGAAGGCCAGGTCGATGAAGAAGGCCACGCTGTGGGTCGGAGTCGTCACCTTGAAGTCCATGATCTGCTTCACGTCCCATTGGGACAGCACCACATAGGTCACCCAGCCCCCCAGCACCAGCAGGAGGATGCCGGCGATGCGCTCCAGGTAGCGGATCGCCTCGTGGCCGAGGAAGGTGATCACGCCCTGGGCGATGGCGGTCAGCAGGATGCCGAAGACCATCGGCCAGGTGGAACCCGGCTGGCCGAACACCGGCCAGCCGAATGCCGCGCCGAAGACATGACTGAGGGAGATGGCGGCGATGAAGCTGTTCACGCTGGGCCAGCCGATCAGCACCAGGAACTGCGCCACGCCGGTCAGGCGCGAGCCCTTGGTCCCCAGGGAGGGCCGCGAAACCACTGCGGTACTGGCGCCGTAGCGATAGCCGATGTAGGCCACCATCGCCCAGGGGACCATCATCAGCGGCAGCCAGATCAGGCTGTATTGCAGAACGAAAACCATACCCAGCGCGGCGGCCATGCCGCCGAAGAACCAGGAACCGGTGTTGATGCCGGAGCCGAACCAGGTCCACACCGTGTCAACGAAGCCGTAGCTGCGTTCCTCGGGCTTGATCCGGGTGAGTCCGTATTCTTTGTGCGCGTCTGAATTCGACATAGCTGAAACTTCCTCGCGGGCCGTCGCAACAGCCCCTTGTTGTAGTTGTTGAAGTCGCTTGTTCGGTGTTCGGGTGGACGCAATGCCCGTCAGGCCGACGGGAACTCGGTGCGTATGGCATCGGCGATGCCCTGCACGCAGACCTCCAGGATCAGCTCGCCTTTCTCCCGGCTGGCGTTCTTCGCCGACGACAGGGTGCCCGGCGCCGGCGTGCGGGACGGCTCGACCGGAAAGACGTCGTAGGGCGGGAAAGTCGCCGGCGGGTGGTCAACAACCTTGTTCAGGTCCACCAGGTCCGGGTACAGCGCCAGCATCAGCGAGGTCTCGAAGACGCCGCCATGCTCGATGTCCCAACCGAGGAAGCCTTCGGGATAGAGGCGCTGGATCACTGCCGGGTCCTTGACGAAATCCCAGTAGGACAGCACTACCACCTTGAAATCGTGGATGCCGGCATAGCGCAGCTCGCGCAGCGCCAGGTCGATGCCTTCGACGATGAACATGGAGTTCTCGTAGTGCCCGTTCATCAGCACCAGGCGGCGCACGCCATGGCGCGCCAGTTCACGGATGATGTCCTGCACAGTGCCGGTGAGGGTGGCGCCGTCCAGGCTGGTGGTGCCGGGGAAGTGGTTGCCGCCACCGGACTTCTGCTGTGACTTGTAGCCGTACTGCAGGCCCGGCAGCACCAGCGCGTCGATTCGCTCGGCGACCCGCTGGCACACGGCCGTGGGCAGCAACACGTCCACGTTCATGCACATGTGGTGGCCATGCTGTTCCAGGGCACCGACCGGCAGCATCAGCACGCAATCACCACCGGCGACCCGGGACTGGTACTCCTTCCAGGTCAGCTCCCCCACGAAAACGCTCTTGCTCATCAACTTGTCTCCAGAAATCCAGGGCGGCGGACGGACTGCCGCTTGTGGCATTGCATCAGAAGTGAATGGATGACTTTTGTATGAATCCGACCCGAAGTTGGCAGGATCGCCAGGCTGGACCGTCAGTCGTCAGCCAGGGCCCCGCGGGACGTCTCGCGGGTGCAGAGCATCGCCACCAGCGCCACGGCTGCCGCGCCGCAAAGCATCCAGGCCGGAGCCAGCTTGTCGCCGGTCTGGCTGATCAGCCAGGTGGCGATGAAGGGCGCGGTACCACCGAACAGGGCGTTGGCGGTGTTGAAGCTGAAGGCGAAGCCGCTGTAGCGCACCCGTGTCGGGAAGACTTCGGCGAGGAAGCACGGCAGGGTGCCGTCATTGATCGCCAGCATCAGGCCGAAGGCGATCTGGATCAGCAGGATGAACGCAAAACCCTGACCGTCCAGCAGCCCGAACAGCGGTATGGTGAGGCCGATGAACAGCATGGACGCGGCAATCAGCATGGTCTTGCGGCCGAAGCGATCCGACAGCTTGCCCATCAGGAAGATGAAGCCGATGTAGGTGGCCAGTGACACGGTGGAGGCCAGGAAGGAATCGGTTTCGGTCATGCCCATCTCGGTGGAGAGATAGGTCGGCATGTAGCTGAGGATCAGGTAGAACGCCACCGCGTTTAGGCAGGTGACGCCAATGGCCACCAGCACCTTCTTGCGATGCACGCCCAGCAGCTCGCGGATCGGCACCTTGTGCCCGGCTTCCTTCTTCTCCATGGCCTGTTCCATTTCTCGGAACTTCGGCGTGTCCTGCAGGTGCAGGCGGATGTAGCGGCCGATCAGCCCCAGCGGCGCCGCCAACAGGAACGGAATGCGCCAGCCCCAGCTGTGCAGTTGTTCGGAGTCCAGCTGCGAGTAGAGCAGTGCGGCGAACAACGAACCGAACAACAGCCCCGCCGCCGTGCTCGCCGGCACCAGGCAGGTGTAGAAGCCGCGCTTGTTGTCCGGGGCGTACTCGGCGAGGAAGGCCGCCGCGCCGGCGTATTCCCCCGAGGCGGAGAAGCCCTGCACCAGGCGGATCAGGAGCAGCAGCAGCGGCGCCAGCATGCCCGCCTGGGCGTAGGTCGGCAGCAGTGCGATGCAGAAAGTGGCGCCGGACATGATGAGGATGGACAGGGACAGGGCGTTACGTCGGCCGTAACGATCACCGATATGGCCCCAGACGATGCCGCCGATGGGGCGGACGATGAAGGAGATCGCGAACACCGCGAAGGTGGCCAGAAGGCCGGTGGTCTTGTCGGTGGCGGGGAAGAACACGACTGCGATCACGGCTGCCAGGTAGCCGTAGGCGGCATAGTCGAACCACTCGACGAAGTTGCCCATGAAGCTGGCGGTCGCCGCGCGGCGGAGGGTGCTGCGCTCGCTGCTGGCCATCTGGCTGTCGCTCTGGCCGTAGGCCAGGGTCTGGTTGGAAAGGCTCATCGGGCACCCCCTTCAGCGGGGACATGCACCTGGATGCCTGGAGTATGGACGGGAGCGTCCCGACCGTCGTTGCAACACACTGAGTCGGCCGCTCCCCCAAGGAGCGTCCCTGAAACAAACCTGACCATCGCCTTTACCTCTGTTGTTGTGGTGATTTCGGCAGCGGGTAGTCAAAGGTCGGCGCGTGCGCGGGGTCTGGCCCCGGGATGCCGCGCGTCGATTCTTGTTGTGGCCACGGCCCGCGCAGTGTCGGCCTGCGCGGGCGTGGGGTCGGTCATTTGCGGATGATGTTTTTCTCCGGACCGTAGGGGAATCGGGTGATGTTCTCGGCACCGCTCTCGTTGACGATCAGGATGTCGTGCTCGCGGTAGCCGCCGGCACCCGGCAGGCCTTCCGGCAGCATGATCATCGGCTCCATGGACACCACCATGCCCGGCTCCAGGACGGTGTCGATGTCCTCGCGCAGTTCCAGCCCGGCCTCGCGACCGTAGTAGTGGCTGAGGGTGCCGAAGGAATGGCCGTAGCCGAAGGTGCGGTATTGCAGCAGGTCGTGCTTGAGGTAGATCTCGTTCAGCTCGCGGGCGATGTCGCTGCAGCGTGCACCGGGCTTGATCAGCTCGAGACCGGCCTCGTGCACCTCGACGTTGACCTGCCACAGGCGCAGGTGCTCGTCGGAGCAATGGTCGAGGAACAGGGTGCGCTCCAGCGCGGTGTAGTAGCCGGCGATCATCGGGAAGCAGTTGAGGCTGAGGATGTCGCCCTTGTTCACCTTGCGCTTGGTCACCGGGTTGTGCGCGCCGTCGGTGTTGATGCCGGACTGGAACCAGGTCCAGGTGTCCATCAGCTCCACGTCCTCGAAGGTGTCGGCGATGGCGCGGACCATGGCCTGGGTGGCGTGCAGCGCTACTTCGTATTCCGGCACCTGGTCGCGCAGGGCCTCGACCACCGCGGCGCCGCCGATGTCGGCGATGCGCGCGCCGTGGCGGATCATCACGTGCTCTTCGGCGGACTTGATCATGCGCATACGCATGCACGCTGCGGCTACATCCACCAGCTCGGCGTCCGGATAGCGGGCGGCCAGCTTGTCGCGGTTCTGCAGGTTCAGGTGGTCATGCTCGATGCCGATGCGGCGCGCCTTGGGCAGGGCCTGCTGGATGGCGACGAAGTAGTTATCGCGCTGCCAGTCGGTGTAGACGATGTTGTCGGTGCCGACAGTGCGGCGCCACGGCTGGCCACCGTCGATGTTGGCGCTGATGCTGATCACGTCGTCCTGGGTGACCACCAGCGCGTAGGGGCGGCCGAAGGAGCAGTAGAGGAAGTCGGAGTAGTAGTTGATGTTGTGGTACGAGGTGAAGATCGCAGCGTCAATATTCTCCGCCGCCAGGTGCGCGCGCAGCCTGGCTTGGCGATTGGCGTATTCCTGGGCGGAGAAGGTGGATTTGACCTTGTCGCCATTACGGATGCGGAGCGTCTTGGGCATTTGCATGACGGGGAACCCTTGTTGTTTTCCAGTGACTCGACTCACCGGGCTGGTGGGCCGTTGGAAAGCATTGCAACAGAAGCCCCCCGCCATTTTTTGTACGAATCCGACCCCAAGTTGGTCAGATCCGCTGGGGTGGCTTGGTTGCGATCCGAGGTGTCTTTGATAACTGCAAGCGGGGGTGAGGGAAGGCGGGCTGAATAGGATTTCCATGGCAGGCACAGTCCGCTTTTTACTGTGGGGGCGACACCGTACCCAAACCACCAAAAAAACGGGCCCGGACCGTGCTGCCAGGCACGGGCGGGCCCGAAGTGGTGCCAGCGGATTCAGTGCATCGCGGCGCGGCAGAGCTGCGGTTTGTCCAGCCGTTCGTTGCTGGGCGGAATGCCGAAATGCTCGCGGTAGCACTTGGAGAAATTCTGCGGCGAGAGGAAGCCGCAACCGAAGGCCACCTGCACCACCGGCAGCGCGGTCTGGCGCAGGAGCTGGCGAGCGCGCAGCAGGCGCAGCTTCAGGTAATAGCGTGACGGCGAGCAGTGCAGGTATTTCTGGAACAGCCTTTCCAGCTGGCGGCGCGACAGCTCGATGAAGCTGGCCATGTCATCCAGTTCGATGGGTTCTTCCAGATTGGCCTCCATCAGGGCGATCACTTCCTGCAACTTGGGCTGGGCGCTGGCCAGCGCTTCGCGCAAGCTCATCCGGCTGGCCCAGGCGGGGACGCTTTCGCTGCACGGAAGCAGACCCGCCTCGACCAGCAGGGCGCGAGCGGACTCCAGCGCGCCCAGCTTCACCCCGCGCTCAGCCAGGTCGCGAAGTTGCGGGAGCAAGCCGGCGTGGGCGAGCGGAGCGCTGTCGCCGCCGCAAAGAATCAATGAGTCCAATCCGCCGGCCTCGGCAAGGCTGCCTTCGGCCGTCAGCTGCATACCGTTACCAGCGCGTACCGGGTTGCCGTCGCACGTCAGGATGCACCAGCGATAACGGCCCGCTCCGGGCTGCTGGTTGGCCAGGCGCAAGGGCTCCAGGGCTGCGGCGAGGGCGATCAGGCTGAATGCGTCGAGCAGCAGGAAACCGACGGATTCGAGGCGCTGCTGCGGTTGGCAGTGGGCTTGGCAGGCAGTCATGGCATCAGCACTCCACCGCACTCACGGCCAAACCGCCGCGCGAGGTTTCCTTGTATTTGTCGTGCATGTCGGCGCCGGTGTCGCGCATGGTGCGGATTACCCGGTCCAGCGAGATGAAGTGCTCGCCATCGCCGCGCAGCGCCATCTGCGCCGCGTTGATCGCCTTCACCGCGGCAATCGCGTTGCGCTCGATGCACGGCACCTGCACCAGCCCGCCCACCGGGTCGCAGGTCAGCCCGAGGTTGTGTTCCAGGCCGATCTCGGCGGCGTTCTCCAGCTGCGCCGGGGTCGCCCCCAGCACTTCCGCCAGGCCGGCGGCGGCCATGGCGCAGGCCGAGCCCACTTCGCCCTGGCAGCCCACTTCGGCGCCGGAGATCGAGGCGTTCTTCTTGCACAGGATGCCCACGGCGGCGGCGCCGAGGAAGAAGTGCACCACGTCGTCGTCGCTCGCCTCGGGGTTGAAGCGCATGTAGTAGTGCAGCACCGCCGGGATGATCCCCGCCGCACCGTTGGTGGGCGCGGTGACCATGCGCCCGCCGGCGGCGTTTTCCTCGTTCACCGCCAGGGCGTAGAGGTTCACCCATTCCATGGCGCTCATGGTCGAGCCGATCACGTTGGGCTTGCCCAGTTCCTGCAGGCTGCGGTGCAGTTTGGCCGCCCGGCGGCGCACGTTGAGCCCGCCGGGCAGGATGCCCTCCTCGTCCAGGCCGTTGCGCACGCAGTCCTGCATGGCGTCCCAGAGTTTCAGCAGGCCGGCGCGGATTTCTGCCTCGCTGCGCCAGGCCTTCTCATTCGCCAGCATCAGCTCGGAGACGCGCAGCTGGTGGCGCTGGCAGAGTTCCAGCAGCTCTTCGGCGGTGGAGAAGTCGTAGGGCAGTTCGGTGGCGTCCTGGTCCAGCTGGCCGGACTTCGCCTGGGCTTCGTCGACGACGAAACCGCCGCCGATGGAGTAGTAGGTGTCGCGGTGCACTTCCCCCGAGTCGCCGAAGGCGCTCAGGGTCATGGCGTTGGGGTGATAGGGCAGGTTTTCCTCCAGCAGCAACAGGTCGCGCTGCCAGTCGAAGGGCACCGGGTGGCTGCCGTCCAGCAGCAGTTCGCCGGTGGTCTTCAGCGCCTCGATGCGCGGCGCGATCTGCTTCGGGTCGACCTGGTCCGGCCATTCGCCCATCAGCCCCACCAGGGTGGCGCGGTCGGTGCCGTGGCCGACGCCGGTGGCCGACAGCGAGCCGTACAGGCGCACTTCGACCCGCGTCACCTGCGCCAGCAGGCCACGCTCGCGCAGCGCCGAGGCGAACAGTGCCGCCGCCCGCATCGGTCCCACGGTGTGCGAGCTGGAAGGGCCGATACCGATCTTGAACAGGTCGAACACGCTGATAGCCATGCCGGTTCCTCGACTGCGTCTACAGGACTGCCTGGGGACGCTGCGCGTCCCTTCGCGAATGAATTCGCTCCTACAGGATTCTCCCGATCCGGCTTCAGCGAAATCTGTCCGTATCCGACCCGAAAATGTACCGGCCCACCGCCCTCGCCCACAGAAACCGGGGATCAGGCTGTGGATAAACTGTAGATCCTCCGCCCGGGCCCAGGCGCTGCGCCGTTTGCCGAAGAACGGTCACTTCTTGAGCTATTTCAGGCGCTTGCGAAACAACTGCCCCCAGAAGCTGTGCAATGGACTGTGGATAAGGTGTGGGTGCCGATCCCGAATGGCGGTGGTGCGGGCTTTGCGGGGAACCGATCAAAAAACAATCAAATTAAACACATGATTAAATTTTGTAACCCACGGCACCAGCGGATTTCGGCGCTGGTATAAATGGCAGCGTTCAATTCTTGATCAGCTTGGAACCCGCCGAGCAGATCCAGTCACACCCCGATCCAGACCGAGACCACCATGACACGACCCGATGCCCAGCCTCGGCGGTTGCGGCTGCCTGACGGCCGCAGCCTCGCCTATCAGCTCTACGGCGCCCACGAAGGTCGCCCGCTCTACTACTTCCATGGCTTCCCCGGCAGCCGCCTGCAAGCGGCGCTGCACCATGAACAGGCGCTGGCGGCCAATGTCTGCCTGGTGGCGCCCGAGCGGCCGGGTTTCGGCCGGTCCGATTACCAGCCCGGGCGCAGCATCCTCGACTGGACCGAGGATGTGGCCTTCATGGCCGACACCCTCGGCCACCGCCGTTTCGGCGTGCTCGGCGTGTCCTGCGGCGGCCCCTACGCACTGGCCTGCGCCCACCAACTTGGTGAGCGCCTGGACTATGTCGGGCTATTAGCCGGCATGGGGCCGATGGACATTCCCGAATTGCGCACCACGCAACTGCCGGCGCTCAAGGCGATGTTCGGCCTCGCGCGCATTCACCCCCGCCTGGCCAGCCCGCTGCTGGCACTGGACCGGCTGATGTTCCTGCGCAATCCGGCGCGCGCCTTGAAAGCCCTAGCCGGCCTGCTGGCCGAACCGGACCGCCAGTTGCTGGCAGCCGATCCGCTGGCGGCGGAAGCCTTCGCCACCTTCCTGGCCGAGGCCTACCGCCAGGGCATTCGCGGCGCCTGCACGGAAGCCGCGCTGATCGCCTCGCCCCGGCCCTTCGCCCTGGAGGAAATCAAGATGCCGGTGCACCTGTACCAGAGCGGCCTCGACCGCCACGTGCCGGCGGCCATGGGCCGCTATCTGCAGGCGCGATTGCCCCGCTCGAGCCTGCGCCTTTATCCACAGGAGGGGCACCTTTCCATCGTGATCAACCAGTTCCCGCAGGTACTCGCGGACTTCACACAATCCACAGAGCACGAGGCAGCCTGACATGAGCGACACCCTGACCTACCGCGGCGCCGTCTATCCCTGGCACTGCGACCACATGGGCCACATGAACGTGATGTGGTACGTCGGCAAGTTCGACGAAGCCACCTGGCAACTCTTCACCCTCCTGGGCCTGGCGCCCTCGCGGCTGCGCGAAGAGAACGCAGGCATGGCGGCGGTGGAACAGCAGATCGAATACCGCCGCGAGCTGCACGCCGGCGATGTACTGTCCTTCCATTCGCAGGTGCTGGAGGTGAAGGACAAGTCCATTCGCTTCCGTCACGAAATGCGCAACGACGAAACCGGCGAGATCGCCGCCGTCACCACCCTGGTGGGCGTCCACCTGGATACCCTGGCGCGCAAGGCCCGCAGCTTTCCGGTGGAAATCCGCCAACGGGCGGCCGCCTGGCAACCTGCCATCTGACCGCTATCCCCACAATGGGTGGACCGTCCTGTGGATAACCTGTGGGGTCGGCCACGCAGCCCATGAAATACCTGAGCTGCAGCCGTTCGATCAAGAAATGTTCAGCCGTTCAGCTGGCTCAGGCAGGATTGGGAAACCTTGATCAGGCGCTGGTTGGTCTGGTCCGGCAACGGGGTTTTCTGGGTCTTCAGCGCTTCCAGCTCGGCACCGCTGAATTCGCTGCTGACGCGATCGGCGGCGCAACTGCAGTAACGCTGTAACTTGTCGACCGGGATATTGGCCTGGGCGCTGGTCTTGCACTCCTGGATGAAATGCTCGCGCTCGCCGGTGGGCCACTCGCCGGCCACGGCCGGCAGGCCGGTCAGCACGAAAGCGAATACGGCGATCAGGGTCGTGTAACGCATGACGATTCCTCCTTTCGGACGGGGCGTGCTCCTGAGTTCTGAGGCGGCGTCTGCGCAATGAGTTCCCCTTGGCCGACCACGCGCCGCTGACAAAAAAGGATGTCGCCATGAGCGAATCCTGAATCGGCGACCTGGCGTACAGTTAGCCCCCATGCGCCTGTGCCTGCAGGCGAACGGACAAAAGGACCAGGACATGACCGACCAGACCCAGCAATTCGCCAGCGACAACTATTCCGGTATCTGCCCGGAAGCCTGGGCCGCAATGGCCGAGGCCAATCGCGGCCATGAGCGCGCCTATGGCGAAGACCAGTGGACGGCGCGCGCCGCCGACCACTTCCGCCAACTGTTCGAAACCGATTGCGAAGTCTTCTTCGCCTTCAACGGCACCGCAGCCAACTCCCTGGCCCTGGCCTCGCTGTGCCAGAGCTACCACAGCGTGATCTGCTCAGAGACCGCCCACGTCGAGACCGATGAATGCGGCGCGCCGGAGTTCTTCTCCAACGGCTCCAAGCTGCTGCTGGCCCGAACCGAGGGCGGCAAGCTGACCCCCGACGCGATCCGCGAAATCGCCCTCAAGCGCCAGGACATCCACTATCCCAAGCCCCGCGTGGTCACCCTGACCCAGGCCACCGAAGTCGGCACCGTCTATCGTCCCGAGGAAGTCCGCGCCATCAGCCAGGTGTGCAAGGAACTGGGCCTGAACCTGCACATGGACGGCGCGCGCTTCGCCAACGCCTGCGCCTTCCTCGGCTGCTCCCCGGCCGAGCTGACCTGGAAGGCCGGGGTGGACGTGCTCTGCTTCGGCGGCACCAAGAACGGCATGGCGGTCGGCGAGGCCATCCTCTTCTTCAACCGCGACCTCGCCGAAGACTTCGACTATCGCTGCAAGCAGGCCGGCCAGCTGGCCTCGAAGATGCGCTTCCTCGCCGCCCCCTGGGTCGGCCTGCTGCAGGATGACGCCTGGCTGCACTACGGCAACCACGCCAACGCCTGTGCACAACTGCTGGCGGAACTGGTGGCCGATGTGCCCGGCGTCAGCCTGATGTTCCCGGTGGAAGCCAACGGCGTGTTCCTGCAGATGTCCGAGCCGGCACTGGAATACCTGCGCGCCAGGGGCTGGCGCTTCTACACCTTCATCGGTGCCGGCGGTGCGCGCTTCATGTGCTCCTGGGATACCGAGATGGACCGCGTGCGCGAACTGGCGGCGGACATTCGCGCGGCGATGAGGGCCTGATTCTCACCTCCCGCCTCCTCCCCCCTGTGGGGGCGAATTCATCCGCCAAGGGCAGCACAGCTGCCCCCACTCCGGCGGGCAGGCCTGCGGCCTGCATAGCGATTGAAATCGCCCCCACAAGTTTCTCCCCCAGGCTTCTCTCCCCCTTCAAATTCCCCACCTTACCCCCATTTCCCGTGGACCAACCTGTGGACAATCTGTAGAGCCACGGCTACAGCCCGCGCCAGCCGTGGCTTTCCTCAAACTGGATATTTCCTGATCCATTTCAATAACTTGCCGATCTTCCACACAAAATCTGTGCAGCGAAAGGTACACAAGCTGTGGAAAACATCCTGAAGCCCTTTCCTCATCTGCAATACAGCACACCGTTCATTTTTCAGCCAATCCGAGCCGACGACTCAATCACCCCAAAACAATGTGGATAACTCTGTGGAAAATCTGTTGATGCTGCTGTATAGCCAAAGTCGCGTCATTCCTGGCTTTCCACGAATTTCATGCACAAGAGAACTCGCTGGCCAAAAACTTGCGCACAAGAACCGTGAAAGTCTCTGTGGAAAAACCGTTGGCAACTCCCTCATAGCCAGTATTCACGGGCTGTACAGGTCACCCTTCAAATATCGATCAGTCACCTTTTCAGGCACGCACAGGGCCTGAATGCTGCTTTCGGCAGTGGAAAACCCGGCCTTTACCCACAAAGCCGGTGGAGCCTTCTGTGGACAAGCTGTACAGACAACTTGCAAGGCCAGGAATGGCGCGGGTTGTCGTGGTCCGCTCATTTTTCGAGCGATATCAATGGGTTGTGGCCAGCCGTGAGCTTCCGGAGCAGCCATCGGGCGCCTGCCTATACTGGAAAAACCCCAGCGCGCGGAGGTACTCATGGCGAACTACTCGGTGGAATCCATTCGAACGGTCGCCCTGGTCGGCCATGGCGACAGCGGCAAGACCAGCCTGACCGAAGCCCTGCTGCACCGCAGCGGCGCCATTCCCAATGCCGGAAGCCTCGAGCGCGGCGACACGGTGTGCGACTTCGACCCGCTGGAGCGCGAGTACCGGCACTCCCTCTCTTCGGCCCTGGCGCACTGCAGCCACGACGGCGCCGAGTTGAACCTGATCGACACCCCCGGCTACCCCGACTTCATCGGCCAATCCATCGCCGCGCTGGCCGCCGTGGAAACCGCACTGGTGGTGGTCAACGCGCAGAACGGCATCGAACTCACCACCCGCCGCATGATGGCCATGGCCGCCGAGCGCGGGCTGTGCCGGATGATCGTGGTGAACAAGATCGATGCCGAGCGCGTCGACCTTCCCGGCCTGCTGGACAGCCTGCGCGAGGCCTTCGGCAAGGAAGTGCTGCCGCTGAACCTGCCGGCGGACAACGCCACCCGCGTGGTGGACTGCTTCTTCGAGCCCGATGGCGAGGCCGACTTTTCCTCGGTGGCCGAAGCCCACCAGGCCCTGGTGGACCAGGTGGTGGAAGTGGACGAAGAACTGATGGCGCGCTACCTGGAACAAGGCGAGATCGCCCCGGCGGAACTACATGAGCCCTTCGAGCGGGCACTGCGCGAAGGGCACCTGATTCCCCTGTGCTTCACCTCCGCACGCACCGGCGCCGGGGTCGCGGAACTGCTGGATGTCCTCGCGCGGCTGGCCCCCAACCCCACCGAGGGCAATCCGCCGTTGTTCCTCAAGGGCGAGGGCGCGGATGCCAGGGCCTTTCGCTCCAGACCGGACCCGCAGGAACATGTGCTGGCCCATGTGTTCAAGGTGGTGATCGACCCCTTCGTGGGCAAACTCGGCATCTTCCGCGTGCACCAGGGCACCCTGATGCGGGACATGCAGCTGTTCGTCGGCGATGGCCGCAAGCCCTTCAAGCTCGGCCACCTGCTGCGCCTGCAGGGCAAGCGCCATGAAGAGGTCACGCGGCTGATCCCCGGCGACTTCGGCGCCCTGACCAAGGTAGACGAGGTGGAGTTCGATTCGGTGCTGCACGACTCCCACGACGAGGACCAGATCCATCTCAAGCCGCTGGAGTTCCCCGCGCCCATGCAAGGCCTGGCCATCGAGGCCAAGCGCCGGGGGGACGAGCAGCGCATCGCCGAAGTGCTGAACCGGCTGCAGGCCGAGGACCCCTGCGTGAAGCTGGATTACCAGGCCTCCACCCAGGAGACGGTGCTGCGCGGCATGGGCGAGCTGCACCTGCGCTACCTGCTGGACCGTATCACCGGCACCTACAAGCTGGAGGTGGAAACCCGCCCGCCCAAGGTGCCGTATCGCGAAGCCATCACCCGTCCCGCCGAAGGCCACAGCCGGCACAAGAAGCAGACCGGCGGCGCCGGGCAGTTCGGCGAAGTCTTCCTGCGCATCGAGCCCCTGCCGCGCGGTGGCGGTTTTGCCTTCACCGACGAAGTGAAGGGCGGCGTGATCCCGTCGCAGTTCATCCCCTCGGTGGAAAAGGGCGTGCGCTCGGTGCTGGCCTGCGGACCGCTGGCGGGATTGCCGGTGACGGACGTCAAGGTCACGGTCTATGACGGCAAGCACCACCCGGTGGACTCCAAGGACATCGCCTTCCAGGCCGCCGGCCGCAAGGCCATGCTCGACGCCCTGCGCGCGGCCGGCGAAGTGGTGCTGGAGCCGGTGGTCACAATCGAAGTGACCGCGCCGGAAGCCAACCTGGGGGACATCACCACCGACCTCATCGGCCGTCGCGGCCAGGTGACCGGCACTGAATCCCTCTCCCAGGGCCTTGCGCTGGTCTACGGCCAGGTACCGCTGGCCGAACTGGATGGCTACGCCGGCCGCCTCAAGGCCATCACCCAGGGCCACGGCGCCTTCAGCATGGTTCTCAGCCACTACAGCCCCGCCCCGCAGGACGTGCAGCAGAAACTGGCCGGGGCCTACAAGGCGGTGCAGGAGGAGGATTGAGGGCTGCCGGACCCTCTCGGATATCTTTCTCTGTGCTCTGCCTGTGTGGGGGCGAATTCATCGCCCCGGAAATACCCGCAGGGCAGGCCTACGGCCTGCTTAGCGATTGAAATCGCCCCCACAAAAACAGGCACGGAATCAGGCCAACCCCTCTGCCTTCAACGCCTCCTGCACGGCCGGGCGGGAGGCGACGCGGCCCTGGAATTCCTGGAGTTCCGGGCAGTCGGAAATATCCATCTTCATGAACCCCGTCCAGTTGGTCACGGTGAACAGGTAGGCATCCGCCGCAGTGAAGTCGTCGCCGGTGAGGTACTGGCGGCCGCGCAACTGTTCCGAGATCCATTGCAGACGACGGTGGGCCATGCCGCTGAAGATCGCCTTGGCCTTGTCATCCAGGGCCGGGTTGAACAGCGCCCCCAAGCTCTTGTGCACTTCGCTGCTGATGAACGCCTGCCATTCCATGACGCGGTAGCGCATCAGCGAACCCGCGGCCGGCATCAGGTCTGTGCGGCTGGCCTCGTCGCACAGGTACTGGCAAATCACCGGCCCTTCGCTGAGGGACTGCCCGTTGTCCAGCTCCAGCAGGGGCACGTAGCCCTTGGGGTTGCTGCGGTAGTAGTCGTCGCCGTGCGCGGTGGTATGGGCGCCCAGGTCGACCTTTTCCAGGTCGAAGGGCTTGCCGATCTCGCGCAGGACGATATGCACGGCAAGTGAGCAGGCACCGGGGGTATAGAAGAGTTTCATCGCATGGGCTCCTCTGGCAGTCCACAGATAGCCGATGCAGGCAGTGCACCGGCAGGAAGTGATCGGGACAAGCATAGTGGGGGTTGCCCCCATGAACAGTGGACCAGCCTGTGGAAAAGCTGTTCGCTCCCGATGCGCGCCCACGGCCTGCGGGCCTTGTCGAGGATTGGCGATTTTTTCAACGATTTCAGCGAGTTGCGCACAGCATCTGTGCACCGCTGCATCCACAAGCTGTGGATAGATGGCGCCAGCCCGCGGCGGGCGCGGGCTGGCGGGAGATGCTCAGAAAACCATCAGTAATCGATGGACACGTCGCCCTTGGGAACGCTGCAGCAGGAGAGGATGTAGCCTTCGGCGACGTCTTCGTCGGTGATGCCGCCGTTGTGCTCCATCTCCACTTCGCCGGCGGTCTTCATCACCTTGCAGGTGCCGCAGATGCCCATGCCGCAGGCCTTGGGAATGTGCAGGCCGACCTTGGCGGCGGCCGAGTGCACGGTCTCGCCGGGAGCCACGCGGATGCTCTTGCCGGTTCCGGTGAACTCCACCAGGTTCATGGCGCCCGCCGGTACTTCGGCAGCGGCTTCGGCAGCCTCGGCGGCGTGCTCCTTCACTTCTTCGCGAATCTCCGGCGGGGTCGGGCCGAAGGCTTCTTCGTGATAGCGCTTCATGTCGAAGCCGGCAGCCTCCAGCAGGCGCCGGATCGCCGCCATGTAGGGCGTCGGGCCACAGCAGAAGATCTCGCGCTCCATGAAGTCGCTGGCGATCAGGTCGAGCATCGCGCGGTTCAGGTAGCCGCGATAGCCGGACCAGGTCTCGCCGATCTCGTACTTCTCGCAGATCAGGTGCAGCTTGAAGTTCTCGATACGCGAAGCCATGTGGCGCAGTTCGCGGTGGTAGATGATGTCCTTCGGCGTCCGTGCGCTGTGCACGAAGACCATGTCCACCGCGCCGTTGGTGTCGAAGAACCAGCGGGCCATGGACATCACCGGGGTGATGCCGACACCGCCGGAGAGGAACAGCACCTTGTCCGCCGGGAAGTCGATGGCGTTGAACAGGCCCACCGGACCGTGCACCGGGATCACGTCACCTTCCTTCAGATTGTCGTGCAGCCAGTTGGAGACCTTGCCGCCAGGCACGCGCTTGATGGTCAGGGAGAAGCTGTAGGGCACCGACGGCGAGCTGGAGATGGTGTAGGAACGCATGATCGGCTGGCCGTCGATCTCCAGTTCCAGGGTCACGAACTGCCCCGGCTTGAAGAAGAACACCATCGGCTGGTCGGCCATGAAACAGAAGGTGCGCACATCCCAGGTTTCCTGGATCGCCTTGACGCAGCGAACCATGTGCCGGCCGTTGGTCCAGGTCTGGGTCGTGATGGGATTGAGGAAGTTATTGGTCATGACGCTGCTCCGCCCATGGCCGGAAATCGGCCTATTGCGACGGATTGTGAATAACGCAAAAACGGCCCATTTACCTGTCTGCGACATTCACATGCTCATCGCGACCTGCCAGCAACCATCGGGCCTCGCGCGTCGGAAACGGATGCCCCCATGTCGCCCATGGACAAGGTCGTACCTCCCAGCGCCAGCACACTCATTTCCAGCCGAACCAAAAGGCTTTTGAGCGAACCACCCTCGCACCCGCAGCAGGGCAGCCATTCGGCAGGCGAAAAACGAGGGCAGGTCACGCCGCCTTGCGTGACAACCAAAACAGCCACTATTTGCGGCGGTCGCCAGCGCGACCTGCCATTGAGGAGTTACCGATGGACGTCACTTCCACCCTGAGCCTGGGCGATCCGCTTCAACCCGCACGCAAGGCCACGGCCGAAATGCTCCGCGAACGCGACCACAGCTTCTCCCTGCCGCAGCCGTTCTACAACGACGAGCGCCTGTTCCAGATCGACATGCAGGAGATCTTCCACAAGGAATGGCTGATCGCCGGCATGACCTGCGAGATCCCCGCCAAGGGCAGTTACCTGACCCTGCAGGTGGGAGACAACCCGATCATCGTCCTCCGTGGCAGCGAGGGTCAGATCCACGCCTTTCACAACGTCTGCCGCCACCGTGGCTCGCGCCTGTGCGTCAGCGACAAGGGCAAAGTCGCCAAACTGGTCTGCCCATACCACCAGTGGACCTACGAACTCGACGGCCGCCTGCTGTTCGCCGGCACCGAAATGGGCGCCGACTTCGACATGAAGGAATACGGCCTCAAGCCCGTGCACGTGAAGAGCGCCGGCGGCTACATCTTCATCAACCTGTCGGAAAACCCGCCAGCCATCGACGACTTCCTCTCCACCCTGGCCCATTACATGGAGCCGTACGACATGGAGAACACCAAGGTGGCCGTGCAGACCACCATCAGGGAAGCGGCCAACTGGAAACTGGTGATCGAGAACAACCGCGAGTGCTACCACTGCAGCGGTTCGCACCCGGAACTGCTCAATACCCTGCTGGAATGGGACGACGTCACCGACCCGCGCGCCAGCCAGGCGTTCAAGGATCAGGTCGCCGCCTGCACCAAGGCCTGGGAAGAAGAGAAGATCCCCTACGCCCACGCCAGCTTCGGCCTGCGCAACCGTATCGTCCGCATGCCGCTGCTCGAAGGCACCGTATCCATGACCATGGACGGCAAGCAGGGCTGCAAGAAACTCATGGGCCGCATCCAGAACCCGGACCTGGGCTCCATGCGCATCCTCCACCTGCCGCACTCCTGGAACCACTGCATGGGCGACCACATGATCGTCTTCACCGTGTGGCCCATCAGCGCCCAGGAAACCGTGGTCACCACCAAGTGGCTGGTCCACAAGGATGCCGTGGAAGGCGTGGACTACGACGTGGACCGCCTGCGCGAAGTCTGGGACGCCACCAACGACCAGGACCGTCGCCTGGCCGAAGAGAACCAGCGCGGCATCAACTCCACCGCCTACCAGCCGGGCCCTTACTCCAAGACCTACGAGTTCGGCGTGATCAACTTCCTCGACTGGTACAGCGAACGCATGCTCAACAACCTGGGCGACACCCCGGCCACCAAGCTGCGCCAGGTCAACGAGTAACACCGCCAAAGAGCCCGGCGAGGCGGCTATCGCAGTCTCGCCGGGCGGAGGAACCGCCATGTCCGCATGCCTCGGCTTCGCCATCCTCCTGACGTTCTATGGACTGGCTTCGAGCCTGCTCAAGGCCTGGTCCGACCGCTCACACTGAGGTCCCTCGCGGACCACCCTCACCCTCGTCGGGATGTCGGCCCCGACGGGGGATTTTTTTGCCTTGCCGCCGCCCAAGACCAAGGGCGGAACAAGAAAGGTTCCTCAGGCCCGCTCAGGAAAATCCTCCAGCATCGTCTTTTTCCACGAGAAGATTTGCGTAGGAGTTTTCCTATGCTTCCGAGAATGAGGCCAGCCGCACATATTGCATCGGATTGTTCCGAAAAGTGCGCAGCCGCTTCTGGTACAACCTCAATTCCTACAGAAAATTCGGAATGCTTGGCACATAGCAAGTAAGAGCTATCTGATTTTTACTGATTTCACGCCTACTCAGGAGTGTCCAATCATGATCAGAAATCTCATAGCTACCGCACTTGTGCTGAGCATCTTCTCGACAATGTCCCTCGCCAACGAAGCGAAGACGGCTCACGGCGTGATTCAGTTTGTAGGAAGTATCTCCAGAGGACCGTGCGAACTTTCTACCACCGACTGGTACCAGCATGCCGGCCGCCTCGAGGGCATCAGTCCGAGCCATGCCGGCCCCGTCCAGGTTTCGGGCAACGACTGCGCCGGCATCGCCGATACGTCCTCCATCCATGCCTATGAAGTCACAGCAGCCTCCAGCACCACACCTCAGGGAAAAGTGGTCGTCGTCACCTTCAACTGAAACGGGAACCGGGCGCCCTATCTGAAAGCGCTCGAATCGCAAACACGGATCGTCCTTGACGATCCGTGAACACATCCGGCGATGGGCTCTTCCGCAAAAGCGGCTGGATTCGATTGCCCCGATGCGACCGAGAGAGCGACTCCAGCGCTCTGGCGCCGCTCGCGCCGACCGTTCCAGCCAGGTATCGCGACGGCGCGCCTGGCTGAGCGCGGCGTCACCTCTGCCTCCTCCCTTGATAAAGGGCCTCTCGGAAGCAATTTCTGGACGACCCGAACACCCTCGATTCCTGGTACGGAGGCAGCGCCCGGAATCCGGCTACCGGCCTGTTCGGCCATTCCTTACAAAAGTGTGAACTACGTCTGATATTCCAAAAAATCATGAATCGCTATCGTAGCCGGGCATTTCGATGCAACACATTTCGTGATCAATTTATTTGGAGTAACACATGAAAAAGCTCTCCCTGGCGTTCCTCGCGATGTCCGTCATCGCCGCTAGCGGTTCCGCCTTCGCTGACCCCACCCCAGCTGGTAAAGGCCAGATCAACTTCACCGGCTACATCAACAACGATGCCTGCTCGGTAGAGGGTGCCGCTGGTAAGGACAAGGCCATCATGGTCGATATGGGCAACATGTCCATCAAGGACCTCGGCACCGATACCGCCCCGACCGCCGGCCGAGTCGCAGCCAGCGACATCAACCTGAACCTCAACTGCAACCAGGGCACCAAGGTTTCCATGAAGTTCGAAGCCGCAAAAGGCGGTTCCGGCGTGGTCGAGGGCAAGAAGGTGCTGGCCCTGAACCCGGGCGTCAATTCCGCCAAGGGCATCGGCATTGCCATCATGGACAGCAATGGCCAGGTCATCGACCTGAACACGCCCGAAACCGCCAAGATCACGAGCGCACTGAACGGTGGGGACGCCACCCTGACCTTCGCCGCCGCCTACGTCACCACTGGCGACCCGAAAACCGCCACTCCCGGTGACGGTAACGCAACCCTGCCGTTCACCCTCGAGTACGAATAAGCAGGAACGGCATCCTTGAAGCCTGGCGGGGCCATCCGGCCTCGCCACTTCCCTGGTACCTGATGGTAATCCCTATGCTCCGTCGCACGATCTCCACTTGCCTGGGCGCCTTCTGCCTGGTGCTGGCTTCCCACGCCTCCGCGGGAATCTCTCTCAACGCCACCCGTATCGTTTTCAAGAGCCCCAACAAAGAGGCCACCATCACAGTTCGCAACACTGGAAAGGACGTGCTTGTTCAGTCCTGGATCGACAGCGACAAGGATTTGGACGCGCCACCACCTTTTGCCGTGACGCCTCCGCTGGCGCGCGTACCGGCGAACGAACAACAGCTGCTGCGTATTCTCTACGAAGGCAGCGGCATGCCCACCGACCGGGAGTCGGTGCTATGGCTCAACGTCCAGGAAATTCCCCAGACCAGCGAAGGCCAGAACGTCCTGCAGCTGGCCGTACGCCAGCGAATCAAGATGTTCTTCCGTCCGGAGGGGCTGACGGCCGAGGCCCACCTCGCACCGGAAGAACTGCAATGGCAGCTCGCGCGCCATGGCGGCAAGACGGAACTGAAGCTGCGAAACCCGAGCAAGTTCCACGTCTCCATGGGCGACGTGAAGCTGGGCACGACGGTGGTCATCGACTCCACCATGATCGCCCCCGGCGAAGAGCGGACATTCAGTGTCCCGGACCTGCCGTCTGCGAAAACCGTTGATCTGACCTTCTCCTGCATCAACGACTACGGAGCCCAGGTGCCCTACTCCGTAACCCTTTCCGTCGGGAGTCCCGCTGGAGCCACAGCAAAGCGGTCCAGCTGAGCTCCGTAACGAGTTCTACCCTCAACCTCCGGCTCACCTCCGGCGGGTGCTGAACGCTCCCGCATGGCACCCTCATTCCTGAGGGGAGGTGAGCCGGGCAGCTCGCAGGCAGTGAGAAATGAGCAATTGGCCCAGCCACATCGAGGGACTGTGCACTCGGTTGCCCGCGGACAACCGAGGGGCGCGTCCTCTGGTTCACCGCAGCAAACTCGCGCTAGCCATTTCCCTGGCTCTCCCTTCGATGGCTCTGCATGCCAAGTCCCCCGAACCGTTGCCGGCGGACGCCCTCCAGGTCGCCTCGTTCAACACGACCTTCCTCAAAGGTGCGCCGTCCGCCGTTGACCTGCAGTCGCTGCTGCAGGCGAATAGCGTCGTGCCTGGCAACTACCGGGTGGACCTTTACAGCAACGAGGTTCTGGTCGGGCGCAAGGACATCGACTTTATTCGCAATCAGCAGACGGGCAACGTCGAACCCTGCCTGAATATCGAGCTGCTCCATCTGCTGGGCATCGACCTGGCAAAGCTGGTGGAACAGGGCGTGCTCGATCCCGACGGGGCCGACACCTGTTACGACCTGCCGACCCTGATCGACCAGGCCACGCTGCGCTACGACTCGACCCGCCTGCGCCTGTACGCCAGCATTCCGCAGATCGCGATGCTCAAGGGCCGACGCGGCTACGTTGACCCGGCACTGTGGGACAACGGTGTCTCGGCCGCCTTCATCAACTACCAGTTCAACACCAACCGGAACCGGGACGACTACGGCCGACGGACATTCAACAACCTGGGCCTGCGCAACGGGATCAACCTGGGTGCCTGGCGCCTGCGCAACGAGTCGAACTACCGGACGGGCACAGGCCAGCCAAGCAGCTTCACCAGCAACCGCACTTATCTGGAGCGCGACGTCACCAGCCTCAAGGGGCGGCTCACCCTGGGCGAGATCTACTCCGATGCCCACCTGTTCGACAGCGTGCGCTACCGCGGCATCAAGCTGGCCACCGACGAGGCGATGAGGGCGGATAGCGAGCGCGGCTACGCGCCGGTCATCCGCGGCGTTGCGGAAACCAACGCCACCGTGGAGATTCGCCAGAACGACTACATCCTCTACTCCACCACCGTGGCGCCGGGGCCGTTCGAGATCAACGACATCTACCCCACCGGTTCCAACGGCGACCTGGAGATCACCATCATCGAGGCCGACGGGCGTCGGCGCGTAAGCCTGCAGGCTTTTTCGAGCCTGCCGACCATGGTCCGCGAAGGCCAGCTGAACTACAGCCTTTCTGCAGGCGAGTTCAACAGCAACGGCGACGACCTCAAAAAACCGGCATTCGTGAGTGCGACCGCTGCCTATGGCCTCAGCAGCAACCTGACGGCCATTGCTGGCACCCAGGCCACCCAGGACTTCAATGCCGTATCGCTCGGTGCCGGGCGAAATACCCCGATCGGTGCCGTTTCGGTCGACGTTACCCACTCGAACAGCCGGATTCGCGGGCTCTCCGCCCGAGGCAACAGCCTGCGTGCGCTGTACTCGAAAACCTTCACCGGCACCGATACCAGCTTCACCCTGGCAGCCTATCGCTACTCCACCGAGGGCTACCGGACACTCTCCGACCATGTTCAAGAACTCTCCCTGGGCGTGCCGAGCACCAGCGGCCGCTCGAAGATCCGTACCGACCTGACCGTCAACCAGACGCTTGGCCAACGCAAGTACGGCAGCCTCTACATCAGTGCCAGTGACGAGCGTTACTGGGATCGGGGCGGTTCGCGCAGCCTTTCCGCCGGCTACTCCAATGGCTGGCGCGACGTCAGCTACAACTTCAGCGTGAGCCAGACCCGCAACATCGGTACCACCGGCCCGTCGAATGACGACACCCAGATAAACCTGTCCGTGTCCTTCCCGCTGGGCTCGCGGCCACGGGCGCCACGCGCATACCTCTCGAATAGCCACAATGACAACGGCGACAACACGCAGCTCGGCGTACACGGCTATCTGACCGAAGACGGTGATACCTCCTACTCGGTGCAAGGCAGCCGGAGCAGCAATGGGGGCAACTCGGCTTCGGTCAACCTGAACAGCCGCACTTCGCTGGCGGAAGTCGGCCTTGGCTACAGCAAGGGGCGCGGCTACACGTCGGAGAACCTCACCCTGTCCGGCTCCGTCGTCGCCCACGCTGGCGGCATCAACCTTGGCCAACCGCTGGGTGAAACCTTCGCACTGGTGGAAGTGCCAGAAATCTCGGGCGTCGGCGTCAGCAACTTCAGCGGAGTCAGCACCGGATACAACGGCTACGCCGTGGTACCAAACGCCCAGCCCTACCGGACCAACTGGATCACCCTGGACACACGCAATCTCGGCGGCGATATCGAGATCGACAATGCCACGCAGCAGATCGTGCCGCGCCGTGGCGCGGTGGTATTGGCCAGATTCCAGGGTTCGAAAGGGTATCGGGTCCAGTTCGAGCTGTTCGACAGCCAGGGCCAACCCATCCCATTCGGTGCTTCGCTGGAAGATGCCAACGGCAAGCAACTCGCCATCTCCGACCCAAGCGGCAGGGCTCTGGCCCTGGTCGAAGAGGAACAGGCCACGCTGACCATCAAGTGGAGCGGCAAGCAATGTTCCGCCGCCTACGCGCTACCGCCGCAGGATAAATCCAGCAACTACCAACGCTATCGCCTCAACTGCCAGGGCTGACCGGACGAACAGTCAGCCTTCCCGGCGTTCGGTAAGGTCATTGCGCCGGGCGAACTCGATCAGCTCCAGCAATGACCCGAGGTTGAGCTTCTGCTGGATGCGCGTCTTGTAGGTGCTGATGGTCTTGTTGCTGAGCAACATGCGCTCGCCAATCTCTTTGTTCGACAGTCCGGTAGCCAGGTGCTGCAAGACCATCAGCTCCTGGTTGGAGAGCCGCTCCACCAGTTCGCTTTCGCTCAATGCCGGCGCCGGATTGCCATTGGTGGTGGCGGGAAATACGCTGAATCCCGCGTTGATGGCATTGATGGCCGTCAGCAGGTTCTGCAAGTCATCTTCCTTGCTGACAAAGCCCTTCGCACCTGCCTGGAAACAGCGCTGGGAATAGCTTTCCGCCGGCAGCGAGGTCAGCACCAATACCTGACTGTCGAGACCCAGGGTACGGATTCGCGAGATGACGTTGAGACCATCGAGGCGCGGAATGCCGATATCCAGGATGACGATATCCGGCTCATGCTGACGAATCAGCTGCAGGGCATCGACGCCATTGTCTGCCTCACCGACGACCTCCATCCCGCTGCGCTCCAGCAACATGCGGACGGCCATGCGAATCACCGGATGATCGTCGACGATCAGGGCACTGCTACTCATTGCAACCTCGATATCAAAAAGGAGCGGACGTCCGTGACGCTGTGTCCGTAAATCACCCGTTCAGGTCATCGGTGAATTTTCCTACAACCCAACAGGAAACACCGCCTAGCTGTGAGCACTTCGTCGACAGTAAGTTGGCCGGTATCCCACCCACTGTCGAGCCCCGTATGAAGAACTTACGCATTCTGGTTCTGGAAGACGAGCCGTTCCAGCGCCTGATCGCGGTCACTGCCCTGCGCCAGCTGGGACTCGAACGCATCCATGAAGCGGCTGACGGTGCCGAAGCTCTGGCCCGGCTGGAAGCCTGTGGCGGCGTGGACATAGCGCTGTGCGACATGCGCATGTCCGGCATGGACGGCGCGGCCTTCCTGCGTCATGCGAGTGAGGCGGGGGTGGTCCGCTCGGTCATCCTCAGCAGCGAGGTGGACGCTGAAGTGCGCCAGGCCATCAGTGCCATGACCCGTTGCCTCGGCCTGCAATTTCTCGGCGACCTGGGCAAACCCTTCGACCTGGACCGCGCCGCGGCGATGATCGCGCGCCACAACGACGAATCCGCCAAGGCGGCTGCAGCTCGACAGGGGCCGGACTCACCCCCGCTGGACGATATTCTCCGGGGTCTGGATCGGGGCGAGTTCGAAGCCTGGTTCCAGCCCAAGTTCCACCTGGGCAATGAGACGTTGCAAGGCGCCGAGGTCCTGGCGCGCTGGCGTCATCTGCAGCGCGGCGTACTGGCGCCGTCGCAGTTCCTGCCGACCATGGAAGCCCACGACCTGATCGACCGCCTGTTCTGGCAGCTCTTCGCCCAGGGGCTCGCGCTGCAGCAGGACCTTGCCCGCAGCGGACGACGCGTGAACCTGGCATTCAACCTCCAGCCCCGGCAGCTGAGCGATCAGCGCCTTGTCGAGCGTATCGGCACGGTCCTGGCGGACGCCGGGCTTCCCGGGGAAGGCCTGACCTTCGAGCTCACCGAAACAGGCATGCTGGAAGCCCCCGCGGCGAGCCTGGAAAGCCTGGTGAGGTTGCGCCTTCTGGGTTGCGGACTGGCCATGGACGATTTCGGAGCCGGCTACTCGTCGCTGGACCGCCTCTGCGAATTGCCGTTCAGCCAACTCAAGCTGGACGCCAGCTTCGTTCGCAAACTGCCGAGCCAGCCACGCAGCGGCGCCGTGATCAGCAGCGCCGTCGCCCTGGCCGAATCGGTGGGCATGACGCTGGTGGTGGAAGGCGTGGAAACCCCCGAGCAACGCGACCGGTTGCTGGCTCTTGGCTGCCAGGTGGCCCAGGGTTACCTCTTCGCCCGCCCGCAGGACCGCGACGCTTTCCTCGCCCTGCTGGCCCGCAAGGGCACGTGCGGGCGTGATTGATGGCTACGTCTGCGTTAGCGGTTGCAGTGTTGAAGGGAACGCTCTAGCCCGTAATGCTGTTCACATAAGAACGCCGCTTATCCCTCACCGGGTAAGCGGCGTTCCTGGTTTCTGCGGCGGGGAAACGCTGTAGGAGCCAGCTTGCTGGCGAATGGGCGGTATCCCGGAAAGCTTCGCGAGCAAGCTCGCTCCTACAACAGCAGCTACACCCCGTTGGCGGTGTCTGACTGAACAGCATTACGATCTAGCCCGAGGTTTTCAGGTATCCGTGCCCGCCTGACGCCCCCCTCTTCCGAACGCGGCCCGCCCCCGCTCTGCGCCCCGACCTGATCGCTGCGCGCTCAAGCGTTCATCGGCAATCAGCTTGGCTCAGCAGTCCTGGCAACACTTGATACAGACATAGCCTCACTGATCGTCGGCGGTCATCCGCGCCATCAGTGCCTGTTCCAGTTCCAGCAACGCCAGGCGTAGTGCGCCTGCACTAGCGCGCAGGTGGGACGGTTCCGGCGCCGGCGTCCTGCACGCCTGTTCGAGGTCCACGCAGGCAGCTATCAAGGGTTCGGCCCGGATGACCCTCGCCGCGCCCTTGAGCCGGTGGGCAAGCTCGGACAGGCCATGTGCATCGCCCTGCTCTGCGAGTTCGACCAGGGGTCGCATATCCCGGCGATTGGTCTCCAGCAGTTCATTCAGCAGGTTGTGGATCAGGCCGGGATCGCCCCCCGTCAACGGCGCCAGCGGCGCGAGATCGAACAACCCTGGCTCTTCTGCAACGTGCGGCTCCGGTGTGCTCGCGACGACTTCGGGCGCAGGTTCCCCGCTCTTGGCGGCACGCAGTTTTTCCTCCAGCAGATCGAGCCCGATGGGCTTGATCAGACAATCGTCCATTCCCGCCTGGATGCTGCGTTCGACTTCCTCCGGCTGGGCGTCGGCGGTCAGGCCGAGAATCAGCGTCGGAGCCCCCTCTGTATCGCGCTCGTCTTCACGAATGGCGCGCGCGAGGTCGGCGCCGCTCATGCGCGGCATATGGCAATCGGTGGCGACCACATCGAAGTGCCCGGCGCGCCAGAACGCCAGGGCATCCGTGCCGCTCTCCGCCTCGACCACCTTGTGGCCGAGGAAACCGAGCTGCTGGGCGAGGATCTGCCGGTTCACCGGATGATCGTCCACCACCAGCACCCGCAGCCTGCGTCGCGCAAGCGGCACCGCCGCCGCGCTGGCGACAGGCTCTTCCACCGGGTCGAGGCGATGCAGCCGCAGCTCCACCTCCACCCGCGTACCCCGGTCCGGCACACTGCTGAGCGACAGCCGGCCACCCATCATTTCGCAGAGGGAACGGCAGATGACCAGCCCCAGCCCCGTCCCTTCCGTCTGGTGATAACCCCGCTCGACCTGGGCGAAGGGGCGGAACAAGCGGCGCTGGTCCTCCTCGGCAATACCGATGCCAGTGTCCTCGACGCAGAGGCTCACCCGTAGCAGTCCGGGTTCCAACGCTTCCCCCTCGATCTGCAGGCGAACGCTGCCCTCGCGGGTGAACTTGATGGCGTTGCTGACCAGGTTCGAGAGGATCTGCTTGAAGCGCATGCTGTCCACCAGCACGTCACCCTGGATGCTGGAGTCGATATCCAGCACCAGGCTCAGCCCCTTCTGCCGCGCCAGGCCGTCGAACACCCTCGCAACCGACTCCACCAGCTCCCGCAGGTTGGCCCTGTGAGGCGCCAGGCTGAGCCGACCCGACTCGATCCGGGCGATATCGAGGATGTCGCCGATCAGCACCAGCAGGCTGCGCGCCGATCCGTAGGCAACTTCGATGCTGGAACGGTCGATGGGCTGGTCCCCGGCGCGCTTGAGCGCCAGTTCGAGGATGCCGATCACCGCGTTCATCGGTGTACGGATTTCGTGACTCATGGTCGCGAGGAAAGTGGTCTTCGCGCGGCTCGCTTCATCGGCGAGGTTCTTCGCGGCCTCCAGCTCCTGCACCAGCTGG
The DNA here is from genome assembly GCF_043392685.1 of Metapseudomonas phytobenefica. Classification (NCBI taxonomy): domain Bacteria; kingdom Pseudomonadati; phylum Pseudomonadota; class Gammaproteobacteria; order Pseudomonadales; family Pseudomonadaceae; genus Metapseudomonas; species Metapseudomonas phytobenefica. The sequence continues at coordinate 164,853 of NZ_JBHZGM010000006.1, forward strand.
CGGTGCCCGGTGACGTCGAGCCAGCCGCAGATAACACCCTTCACGGCGCCGGTGGAATCCTGGAAGGGATGGACCCAATGGTCGATCCACAGGGTCCGCCCGCCTATCTGCACGGTGCGTAACCCTTGCAGCATCTGCCCCTCAGTCATGGCCTGGTGATAGAGCTGCTGGAACTCCGGCGCCGACTCGAAGACCTCCGGTGGCAGCGCCGCAACCGTCCGCCCACGCACCTTATCCAACGGCAGGCCGATGGCAGACAGGTAACTGCGATTGCAGGACAGCAGGCGGCCCTCGGTGTCTCTGACGTAGAGCGGCGGCGGCATGCTGTCGATCAGCGTCTCGATGAAACGCAGTTCGTCGTTCAACTGGCGTTCCGTGGCCCGGCGACGGCGCACCTCGCGGCGCTGGTGGAAGACCCAGGCCAGCACCAGCAGCAACAGCAACCCGGCACCGATGACGATGCGCTGGATCAGGGTGCCGTAGTCACGCCAGGTCTGCGGGCTCATCCCGGGACTGCCCCGCCAGCGGTTGGAGATGGCGTTGAGCTCGTCCGGCCCGAGGCTGGCCAGGGTCTTTTCGAGGATGGCGTGGAGTTCGGTATCGGCGCGGCGAACGGCGAAGTTGGCGGTGACCGGCTCGAGCCCGACCATCCCCCTGATCGCCAGACGCCCCTCGAACAGTCGCGAGATGTAGTAGTGCGCCGTGGTGATGGGCACCAGCGCGCTGTCGGCGCGACCGGCCGCAACCAGGTGCATCGCGTCCAGGTAGGAGGCGGCATCAGCCACTTCCAGCGCCGGGTAGATCGTCCTGATCTCATCGTAGGCCACGTTTCCCTTGCCCAACGCCAGGCGCTGCCCCGCCCCGTTCCCCGCAAGCGCCACGGCGGCGCCGTCCTGGTCGGCGCGGGCCACCAGCGCGAAAGGCACCCTGGAGATCGGGCGGGTAAAGCGCAGCTGGGCCTCCCGCTGCTTGCTCTCAGTGAGGATGGCGAGATCCGCCTCACCATCCAGGACGCTGTCGATCTGCCGGTCGATGCCTCCGGCCCGGCTGACCGCCTCGAAGCGCAGGCCGGTCCGCAGGGACGCCGTTTCCAGCAGGTCGGCAACGATGCCGCGGAACTGCCCGTCATCATCGAAGAACGCCAGCGGTGCCTTGTCGTCGTCGATGACCAGGCGTACCAGCGGATGGCGATCCACCCAACGCAGTTCCTCGGCCGACAACGGCAGCTGCTCGCTGACCGGCGTCATGCCACTGCCCACCCAGCGCCGCGCGACTTCTTCCAGTTGCGAGTGGCCGATGGCGCGCAAGGTGGCATCGATCCCTCGCCGCAGGCGCTGATCGCCCTCGCGCATGACGAAGGCAATGCCGACATCGGGCTGGTCGATGAAGCGGTCGAATTTCACCAGGCCGTAAAAGCTGCGATTGAGCTGGTAATAGATCGGCAACAGGTCACCGGCCAGCAGGTCGGCCTGGCCGAAGGCGACCTTGGCCATGGCGTCGTTCACGGAAGAAGCGACCACCTGCTGCGTGCCGGGATAGCGCTGGCCGAGCGCCTGGTCGTGCCCGGGCACCAGGGCAATGCGCAGCCCGTCGAGGTCCTGCGGCAGGACGCGACGGTCGTCGTAGCGGCGGAACAGGGCGAGGCGGTCGGTGGCGAACGCCTGGCTGCGGATCACCGGGGCGCCCCTGCCATCCTGCCCGTCGCCGACGAAGAGATCGATCTCCCCGGCGGCCAGGGCACGCAGCAACGCGGGGCGGTCGGAATACTGCCGCAGCCGGATCTGCATGCCGAGCCACTGACCGACCAGGGAAGCCGTGTCGGCCGCGATGCCCTCATAGCTGCCATCGCGCTGAATGATCTCCATGGGGGCCGTGCCATCGGCGGCCACGCCCAGCACCAGCTCGCGCTTCTGCCGCAGCCAGTGCCAGTCCTCCTCGCTGATGGCGAGGTCCTGCTGGTCGACCACCAGTTGGCTGGAAAGGGCCAGGCGGTGGACATCCTCGGCAGCAGGGGTGCCCATGCCGATCAAGGTCATCCAGCACACGAGACAGAGACGTCCAACAGATGATTTGAGGAAAGAGGGTATGCGCAACTGGCCGGCCTCCTGGGTGAATTCAACGATCAGAACCTTAGCCGAAGGGGGAGTTTTTTGTGGCGTCTGCCTTGCGGGCGAGAAGTTCACCTACATGATCTGTAGGAAAGTTCCTAAGCGACCGCTCAGAAGGAAAACCAACCATATACTTCCGGCCCTGCGGACCTACTGATTGCTTCGATTCCTACCTATTGACGAAGCATCGGCTTTCAGACTTGTTGAAAGTTGGTACGCAGAATCTGGAGTAGTTCGAAGGAAAATTCGCTCAATTCTGAAGAAGTTTTCAGAGCGAGCCAACTTGACTTCCTTCACCTCCAGACGCGCTGGACAACCTGCCCCGTCGGGCAGGCGCACCCGGCAAACTTCAATCAACCCGAGCTCCCAACAGCATCTTTCAGAAGGCCGCGCGCCGTCCGTATTCATTGGGAAGTCTGACAAGGAGAACCGACGGATGAACAAGGTATTGCTGATCGACAACCAGCCCATGCTCCGCTTTGCCACTCGCGTACTGCTGGAACGCGAGGACTACGAGGTAGTCGGCGAAACGGAAAGCGGCGTCGAAGGCCTCAGCATGGCCCGGTCTCTGCGACCTGATCTGGTCATTCTGGACATCGCCATTCCAAAACTCGACGGCCTCGAAGTCCTGGGACGACTCAGTGCCATGGATGCCAACCTCAAGTTGCTCGTGCTCACCTCGCTGCCGGCCTCGCTCTACGCCAACCGCTGCCTGCAGGCCGGCGCCACAGGCTACCTGTCCAAGCAGGAGCAGGCGTTCAGCCTGATTTCCGCCGTGCGTTCGGTGCTCTCCGGCTACAGCCTGTTCCCCAGCTCCGTGCACTTGCCGGACGCTTCGCAGTCAGGGCAATGCAGCGACAGCCACCTGCTGGACAGCCTCTCCGACCGGGAACTGGCAGTCCTGCAGAATCTGGCCAATGGCAAGAACAACCAGGAAATCGCCAAGCAGCTGTTCATCAGCCACAAGACCGTCAGCACCTACAAGTCCCGCCTGATGGACAAGCTCAAGACCCGCAACCAGGTCGACCTGATCGACTTCGCCCGCCGCTACGTGATGCCCACCGCCTGAGCACCACGCCTTTCCGGGAGCCGCAGCCTCAGCGAGGCGGCGGCAACCCGATCACACACCCTACGTGACGTGGCCGCGGCAGCTCGCAATGGGCTGCCGCAATCGCTTCGACCTTCTCACCTACCGACGTGGCAAAGGCCGCCGAACGCGATGTCTCGGCATCCACGTTCATCAACATCTGCTCGCTGGCCGCCAGCAATTCCTCCCCGCCCGACAGGTACAGCCCATGGTGGATATGCAGGCGCTTGCCGTCGTGGGCGAGCAGTTGGGTGCGCACTTCCACCTCGGCTCCCAGCTTCACTTCCGCCAGGTAGTTGAGGTGGCACTCCAGGGTGAACAGGGTATGGCCGGTTTCGGCGCGACCGCCCTCATCGAGGCCGATCTCGTCCATCAGGGCATCGGTGGCGTAGCTGAAGATCAGCAGGTAGAACGCGTCCCGCAGGTGGCCGTTGTAGTCGACCCAATCGGGGAGGATGGTGGTGCGGTAGGTGGTCAGGGCGGTGGGCATGAAAGGCTCCAATGCGGGATGTTGGGCTTCGCAAGCTCAGCACCAACCTACGGGAATCAGGTAGGTTGGCTCCGAGCGGAGCGAGGCCCAACGACAGAGTCAGTCGACGAAGGCAAAGCCGTGCCTGGCCTTGGTGTCCTTGATGGCGCCAAGCACCGCCAGCAGGCAATCGTCACGATACCGCTCCAGCTCCGCGATGCTGCGCGACCCCTGCTGCTCGGAGGTGCCTTCCACTACGCGGTCGATCAAGGTATCGGTCAGCTCCGGCGCCGGCAAGTAGGTCCAGGGCAATTGCAGCGCCGGGCCGAACTGTGCCATGAAGTGGCGCATACCGGCCTTGCCGCCCGCCAGCGTGTAGGTCAGGAAGGTGCCCATGAAGGACCAGCGCAGACCAGCGCCGAAACGGATGGCGTCGTCGATCTCGCCGGTGCTGGCCACGCCGTCGTTGACCAGGTGCAGCGCCTCGCGCCAGAGGGCTTCCAGCAGGCGGTCGGCGATGAACCCCGGCACTTCCTTGCGCACGTGCAGCGGGCGCATGCCCAGTGCGCTGTAGATCTGGATGGCGGCCTGCACGGCTTCCGGCGCGGTCTTCTCGCCCCCGACCACCTCCACCAGCGGCAGCAGGTAGACCGGGTTGAACGGGTGTCCGACCACGCAGCGTTCAGGGTGCACGGCGTCGGCGTAGAACTCGCTGGGCAGCAGGCCCGAGGTGCTGGAGCCGATGATCACATCCGGGCGCGCCACCGAACTGATCTTCGCGTGCAGGTCGAGCTTGAGGTCGAGGCGCTCCGGCGCACTTTCCTGGATGAAATCGGCGTCCCGCACGCACTCCTCAATGGTTGCGACGAAGCGCAAGCGGTCCTGGGAGGCGCCGGGCGCCAGGCCCTGTTTCTGCAGCGCCGGCCAGGCGTTGGCGATGCGTTCGCGCAGGGCTGCCTCGGCGCCAGGGGCCGGGTCCCAGGCGATGACGTCGAGGCCGTGGGCCAGGGCGCGGGCGATCCAGCCGCTGCCGATGACGCCGCTGCCGAGAGCGGCGAAGGTCTTGATCTGGGTGACGAAGGACATCGGGGACTCCTGGTTCTGTAGCCCGGATGCAGTCCGGGAAAGGGCATCGGATTCGCTCCCGGAGGGAGAGGGGAGAAAAGCGGACTCAGCCTCTCGGCTTCAGGTTCATCTTCTTGCGACCCTCGGCCGGGGTCAGCGCGCGGCCACCGAGGCGCTCGATGATCTCGATGGCCCGCTCCACCAGTTGGCCGTTGCTGGCGTGAACGCCACGATCCAGCCAGATGTTGTCTTCCAGACCGACCCGCACGTTGCCGCCCAGCAGCATGGCCTGGGCCACCATCGGCATCTGCGCGCGGCCGATGCCGAAGCCGGCCCAGGTCACGCCCGGCGGCAGGTTGTCGGCCATGGCCTTCATGGTGGTGGTGTCCGCCGGTGCGCCCCACGGAATCCCCAGGCAGATCTGGATCAGCGGGTCTTCCAGCAGGCCTTCCTTGAGCATCTGCTTGGCGAACCAGAGGTGGCCGGTGTCGAAGATTTCCAGTTCGGCCTTCACCCCCAGTTCAGTGATGCGCCTGGCACCGGCGCGAAGCTGTGCGGGCGTAGAGACGTAGATGAAGTCGCCGTCGCCAAAGTTCAGGGTGCCGCAGTCCAGGGTGCAGATTTCCGGCAGCAGTTCTTCCACGTGGGCCAGGCGCTCCAGCGGTCCCACCAGATCGGTGCCGGTGCCGAACTCCAGCGGCTGCTCGCCCTTGCCGATTTCCAGGTCGCCGCCCATGCCGGCGGTAAGGTTGATGATGATGTCGGTATCGCTTTCGCGGATGCGCTCCACCACTTCGCGGTACAGGGCCACATCACGGCTCGGCTTGCCGGTTTGCGGGTCACGCACATGGCAGTGGGCGACGGTGGCGCCGGCCTTGGCCGCTTCGATGGCGGCGGCGGCGATTTCCTTCGGGGTGACGGGAATGGCCGGGTGCTTGCCGACGGTATCGCCGGCGCCGGTGACGGCACAGGTGACGATGACTTCGTAATTCACGGTTGTTTCATCCTTCTGCGAGGCGAGCGGAAACCGTGCGCGGGGCAATCCGCGCATGGGGTGTATCGGGTTCATTCGCAGCCGGTAGGGTGGGCTTTAGCCCACCATCGAGCCGGCAGGTGGGCTGAAGCCCACCCTACTTCAAGGAGGCAAGTGCGCTGTCGACGCCGTTCCTGCCGTCGAAGGTGGTGACCCCGGCGAGCCAGCCCCGGACCACTTCCGGATTGGCCTTGAGCCACTGGCGGGCGACCCTGGCCGGGTCTTCGCGCTCCATGATCGGCTGCATCAGCTGGGCTTCCTGGTCGCTGGTGAAGCGCAGGTTGGCCAGCAGGCGATCGACGTTGGGACAACGCTGGGCGAAGTCCGGCGCGGTGACGGTGGAGACGGTGGCGGCGCCGTCGTTGGGGCCGAACACGTCCTCACTGCCAGTGAGGTAGGTGATGGGCATCTGGATGTTCATCGGGTGCGGTTTCCAGCCGAAGAACACCACCGGCTTGTTGTTCTTCACCGCGCGTTTGACCGCGGTGAGCATGGCCGCCTCGCTGGACTCGATCAGCTTGAAGCCGCCCAGGCCGAACTGGTTGGTGTCGATCATTTTCTGGATCGCGGTATTGGCGCCGGAGCCGGATTCGATGCCATAGATCTTGCCGTCCAGCTGGTCCTTGAACCTGGCGATGTCGGCGAAAGTGCGCAGGCCCTGTTCGGCGGTGTAGGTGGGCACCGCGAGCACGGCGATGGCGTCGTTCAGCGAAGGCTCGGCGGCGACTTTCACCGAACTGGAAGCCAGGAACGGCTTGATGTTGTCGTCCATGATCGGCTTCCAGTAGCCGAGGAAGACATCGATCTGCTTCTTCTGGATGCCGGCGAAAATGATCTGCTGCGAAGCCTGGGTCTGGGTGGTCTGGTAACCCAGGCTGCCAAGCAGTTCGTTGGCGACGGCGGTGGTGGCGACTACGTCGGTCCAGCCGACCACGCCTACGCGAATCTTCTGGCAACTGGCGTCTTCGGCGGCGAGCGCGGCGGTGGTGGAGAGGGCGAACAGACAGCAACCAGCGAATGCGGTGAGACGTTTCATTGATGCTCCCCTTGCGGCCATACGGTTTGTATTTTTTGTGCAGGAGCCGGGGTTTGGAGCATCCGGCGACTCCTTCCGTGTTCGGGCGCCACGACAACCCGATGGAGACAAATTACCCAGCGTCCGAACCGGCGATTCGCACTAAAACGACTACCTGTTGAACAGGAACGACCAGCTTTCTTGCACGCAGCCGCGTAGTGTCTTTTAGTGGCTCATCCCCTTTGCGGAAAGCGGCCATGCCCCAGACCTTCAGCTTCCTCCTGCTGCCGGGCTTCTCCATGATCGGCCTGATGTCGGCGGTCGAGCCCTTGCGGGTGGCCAATCGCTTTCGTGGCGAGCTCTACCGCTGGCGCCTGCTGAGCCTGGACGGCGGCCCGGTGTCGGGAAGCAACGGCATGTCGCTGAACGTGGACGGCGGGCTGGATTCAGCGCCCGAAGGCGACTGCCTGTTCGTGGTGGCCGGCTTCGAGCCGCTGTCCAGCTTCGGCCCGCGCCTGGCCCACTGGCTTAATCGTGCAGAACGCGACGGCCTGCTGCTGGGAGGCATCGATACCGGCAGCTTCGTGCTGGCCGAGGCCGGGCTGTTCAGCCGCCAACGCCTGACCTTGCACTGGGAAGCCCTGGACGCCTTCCACGAGCGCTACCCGGCGCTGAACGCCACCCAGGAGTTGTTCGAGATCGACGGCAAGCGGATCACCAGCGCCGGGGGAACCGCCAGCCTCGACCTGATGCTCACCCTGATCGCCCGCAGCCACGGCGAGACCCTGGCGCTGCAGGTGTCGGAGCAGTTCGTGCTGGGCCGCATCCGCACCCGGCAGGACCACCAGAGGATGCAGATCGCCAGCCGCTTCCATGTGCATAACAAGAAGGTGGTGCAGGTGATCGGCGAAATGGAGCGACACAGCGAGTCGCCCCTGAGCTCGCGGGAGCTGGCCGAGCGGGTGAGTGTCACTCCACGCCAGCTGGAGCGGCTGTTCCGCCTGCACCTGAAGGAAACGCCATCGAACTTTTACCTCGGCCTGCGCCTGGACAAGGCCCGCCAGCTGTTGCGCCAGACCGGCATGAGCGTGCTCGAAGTCGCCCTGGCCTGCGGCTTCGAGTCATCGTCCTACTTCTCCCGCGCCTACCGCGCACGCTTCGCCACCTGCCCGAGCCAGGACAGGCATGAGCATCCGGACCAGGAGCCGGCACAGCGGATGGGCTGAACTGAAAACCTGTGGGGGCGAATTCATTCGCTATGCAGGCCGCAGGTCTGCCCTGTGGCCTTGCAGAGGGCAGCTGCGCTGCCCTTGGCGAATGAATTCGCCCCCACAAGGGAAATGCCCCCACAAACGGAGCCGGTGCTAAACCGCCCTCCCCTGCTCCGCCAGGGCCTGTTGCACCAACGGGTGCAGGCATTCACCGTGGTGCTCCACCTGCCAGGCCATCAGTTCGATGCGCATGGCCGGGGTCCAGAAGCTTTGCAGGTGCTGGCGCACGCCGCGCACGGCCTGCTCCCTGTCCGGCTCTGAGGCGAAGAACTGGGCGATCTGGTTGGCCATCTTGATCAAGTTGTCGGTGCTCATCGGCGTACCTCGGCTTTTTCGGTCCTGCGGCGTTCCTTGAGCAGGCGCCGCTGTTCGTCACTGAACGCTTGATAACGTTTCTGCCATTCCGAGGGCTGGTAGACCCGCGTCACCTCCACCGCCGTCACCTTGTATTCCGGGCAGTTGGTGGCCCAGTCGGAGTTGTCGGTGGTGATCACGTTGGCACCCGATTCGGGGAAGTGGAAGGTGGTGTAGACCACCCCCGGCGCCACCCGCTCGCTGACCTTGGCGCGCAGCACGGTCTGCCCGGCGCGACTGCCCACGCCCACCCAGTCGCCGTCGGCGATGCCCCGGCTCTCGGCGTCGGTCGGGTGGATTTCCAGGCGGTCCTCTTCATGCCAGGCGACGTTTTCGGTGCGCCGGGTCTGGGCGCCGACGTTGTACTGGCTGAGGATGCGGCCGGTGGTCAGCAGCAACGGATAGCGGCTGTTGACCTTCTCTTCGGTGGGCACGTAGCCGGTGAGCATGAAGCGTCCCTTGCCGCGCACGAACTCCTCGATGTGCATGGTCGGGGTGCCATCCGGCGCTTGGTCGTTGCAGGGCCATTGCAGGCTGCCGTGACGATCCAGTTCGGCGTAGCTTACGCGGGTGAAGGTGGGAGTCAGCCTGGCGATCTCGTCCATGATCTCGGACGGGTGCCTGTAGTCCATCCGGTAGCCGAGGGCGTTGGCCAGCAGCTGGGTCACCTCCCAGTCGGCCTTGCCGCCCAGCGGCTCCATCACCTTGCGCACGCGGGAGATGCGCCGCTCGGCGTTGGTGAAGGTGCCGTCCTTCTCCAGGAAGGAGCTGCCCGGCAGGAAGACATGGGCGAACTTGGCGGTTTCGTTGAGGAAGATGTCCTGCACCACCACGCACTCCATGGCCGACAGGGCGGCGGTGACGTGCTGGGTGTTGGGGTCGCTCTGGGCGATGTCCTCGCCCTGGCAGTAGAGCGCCTTGAAGGTGCCGCCGAGGGCCGCCTCGAACATGTTGGGAATGCGCAGGCCCGGATCAGGCTGCAGGGTCACGCCCCAGGCCTGCTCGAACTGGGCGCGCACGGCGTCGTTGGAGACGTGGCGATAGCCGGGCAGTTCATGGGGGAAGGAGCCCATGTCGCAGGAGCCCTGGACGTTGTTCTGCCCGCGCAGCGGGTTCACGCCGACGCCCTCGCGGCCGATGTTGCCGGTGGCCATAGCGAGGTTGGCGATCGCCATGACCGAGGTACTGCCCTGGCTGTGTTCGGTCACGCCCAGACCGTAGTAGATGGCCGCGTTGCCGCCGGTGGCGTAGAGCCGCGCAGCGGCGCGGATGTCGTCGGGCGACACGCCGCAGATCGGCCCCATGGCTTCCGGGGAGTTTTCCGGTTTGCTGACGAAATCGCGCCAGCGGGCGAAGTCCGCCGCCTCGCAGCGTGCGTCGACGAACGGCTGGTTGACCAGCCCTTCGGTGACGATCACGTGGGCCAGGGCGTTGAGCATGGCCACGTTGGTCCCCGGACGCAGCGCCAGGTGCAGCTCGGCGCGGGCGTGGGGGGAATCCACCAGGTCGATGCGGCGTGGGTCGATGACGATCAGCCGCGCGCCCTGGCGCAGGCGGCGCTTGAGCTGGGAGCCGAACACCGGGTGGGCGTCGGTAGGGTTGGCGCCGATCACCAGCACCACGTCGGCCTGCATCACCGAGTCGAAGCTCTGGGTTCCGGCGGACTCGCCCAGGGTCTGCTTGAGGCCATAGCCGGTGGGCGAATGGCAGACCCGCGCGCAGGTGTCGACGTTGTTGTTGCCGAAGCCGGCACGCACCAGCTTCTGCACCAGGTAGGTTTCTTCGTTGGTGCAGCGGCTGGAGGTGATGCCGCCGATTGAATCACGCCCGTACTTGAGCTGGATGCGCCGGAATTCGCCGGCCGCGTAGTTCACCGCCTCTTCCCAGCTGACTTCCTGCCAGGGATCGCTGATGTGCTTGCGGATCATCGGCTTGGTGATGCGGTCCGGGTGCGTGGCGTAGCCCCAGGCGAAGCGGCCCTTGACGCAGGAATGGCCATGGTTGGCCTGGCCGTTCTTGTCCGGAACCATGCGCACCAGCTGGTCGCCCTTCATCTCGGCGCGGAACGAACAGCCCACGCCGCAATAGGCGCACGTAGTGATGACACTGCGCTCCGGCTGGCCCAGTTCCACCACGCTCTTTTCCATCAGGGTGGCGGTCGGGCAGGCCTGCACGCAGGCGCCGCAGGACACGCATTCGGAGTCGAGGAAGTTATCCCCGCCGGCCGCCGACACGCGGGAGTCGAAGCCGCGCCCCTCGATGGTCAGGGCGAAGGTGCCCTGGGTTTCCTCACAGGCGCGCACGCAGCGGTTGCAGACGATGCACTTGCTCGGGTCGTAGTCGAAATAGGGGTTGGATACGTCCTTCTGCTCGTCCAGGTGGTTGGCGCCGTCATAGCCGTAGCGCACCTCGCGCAGGCCCACCTGGCCGGCGACGGTCTGCAGTTCGCAGTTGCCGTTGGCCGGGCAGGTCAGGCAATCCAGCGGGTGGTCGGAGATGTACAGCTCCATGACGTTGCGCCGCAGGGTGGCGAGCTTGGGCGTCTGGGTGTGGACCACCATGCCTTCGCTCACCGGCGTGGTGCAGGAGGCCGGGTAGCCGCGCATGCCGTCGATTTCCACCAGGCACATGCGGCAGGAGCCGAAGGCTTCCAGGCTGTCGGTGGCACAGAGTTTGGGAATGGTAGTGCCGAGCAGCGCGGCAGCGCGCATCACCGAGGTGCCGGCGGGCACGCTGATCTCGCGGCCATCGATGGTCAGGCTGACCTGCACGTCGCTGTCGCGGGCCGGGGTGCCGAGATCGATGTCGCTGGCGGGGTCGAAGATGTTGATCATTGGTCGGCCTCCGAGGTCTCCAGACCGAAGTCGGCGGGGAAGTGCTTGAGGGCGCTGGTCACCGGGAAGGCGGTCATGCCGCCCAGGGCGCAGAGCGAGCCGTAGGTCATGGTGTCGCAGAGGTCCTTGAGCAACAGGGCCTGCTCCTCGCGGGCGCTGATGTCGGTGGCAGCGATCAGGCGGTCCACCACTTCCACGCCACGGGTCGAGCCGATGCGGCAGGGCGTGCACTTGCCGCAGGATTCCTCGGCGCAGAACTGCAGGGCGAAGCGCGCCATGTGCGCCATGTCCAGGCTGTCGTCAGCCACCACTACGCCACCGTGGCCGAGCATCGCGCCCATGGCGGCGAAGGCCTCGTAGTCCAGCGGCGTATCGAATTGCGACGGCGGCACCCAGGCGCCCAGCGGCCCGCCTACCTGGGCGGCCTTCAGCGGCCGGCCACTGGCGGTACCGCCGCCATAATCCTCCACCAGCTCGCGCAGGGTCAGGCCGAAGGCGCGCTCCACCAGCCCGCCGTGGCGGATATTGCCGGCCAGTTGGAAGGGCATGGTGCCCAGCGAGCGGCCCATGCCGAAGTCGCGGTAGAACTGCGCGCCACGGGCCAGGATGACCGGCACCGAGGCCAGGGTAAGCACGTTGTGCACCAGCGTCGGCTGGCCGAAGAGGCCTTGCAGCGCCGGCAGCGGCGGTTTGGCACGGACCACGCCGCGCTTGCCTTCCAGCGAATCCAGCAGGGCGGTTTCCTCGCCGCAGATGTAGGCACCGGCGCCGACGCGCACCTCGAGGTCGAAGGCCTGGCCACTGCCAGCGACATTGGCGCCGAGGTAGCCGGCGTCACGGGCGATTGCGATGGCCGCGCGCAGGTTGTCCACCGCTTGCGGGTATTCGGAGCGCACGTAGATGTAACCCATGCTGGCGCCGACGGCGAGGCCGGCGATGGCCATGCCCTCGATCAGCAGGAAGGGGTCGCCCTCCATCAGCATGCGGTCGGCGAAGGTGCCGGAGTCGCCTTCGTCGGCGTTGCACACCACGTACTTCTGTGGGGCGACGGCGCCGCGCACGGTGCGCCATTTGATGCCCGCCGGGAAGGCCGCGCCACCCCGGCCACGCAGGCCGGAATCCAGTACGGCAGTGACGATCTCATCGCCGCTCTGGCCGATGGCGCGGGTCAGCCCTTCGAAGCCGCCGTGGGCGCGGTAGTCGTCCAGGGACAGCGGCCGGGTGATGCCGGCGCGGGCGAACAGCAGCCGTTGCTGGCTCTTCAGGTAGGGAATTTCCTCCACCGGCCCCAGGGCCAGCGGATGAGCGCTGGCATCACCCTGCAGGGCGTCCAGCAGGGCCGGCACGTCGTCGGCCGTCACCGGGCCGAAGCCCAGGCGGCCTTCGGCGCTTTCCAGTTCCACCAGCGGCTCCAGCCAGTAGAGGCCGCGGGAGCTGGTGCGTTTGATTTCCAGCGGCAGGCTCCTCCGGTCGGCCTCACGGGCAAGCGCCAGGGCCAGGTCGTCGGCACCGACGGCGCGGGCAACGGAATCGCAGGGAATGCACAGCGTCAGCATGAACCGTCCTCCAGGCAGCCCTTCACCAGCGCGCTCAGGCGCTCGGGGGTCAGTCGCGCATGCAGGCGGCCGTCCAGCTCCAGGGCCGGCGAGCAGGCGCAGGCGCCCAGGCAATAGACTGGCCGCAGGCTGATCCGGCCGTCGGCACTGGTGTCGTGGTCGTCCAGCTCCAGCGTGTCGCGCAGCTGTGCGGCCAGGCGCTCGGCGCCCATGCTCTGGCAGGACTCGGCGCGGCACAGGCGCAGGGTATGGCGCGCCGGCGGCGTGGTGCGGAAGTCGTGGTAGAAGCTGATCACCCCGCGCACCTCGGCCAGGCTGAGGTTCAGGGCGTGGGCGATTTCGGGAATGGCGACGTCGGGGATGTACCCCGCGCCTTCCTGGATGGCGTGAAGGATCGGCAGCAGGGCACCGGGGGTGTCCTTCTCGCGTTCCAGCACGTTCTGGATCAGAGGCAGGTGAAGCATCTCATCGGGCATACAGCGTTCCTCTGCTTCGCGGACGCTGGGTGGATTCCAGTCGTCCGGAGGTCTCGGCTGCGGCTCACTCACCACGTCACGGAGCGTGGCCTGCGGTGGCCGTCCTGGCGCCCCGAAGCGCATCTGCGCGCGCTCGTCCGGGACATTCGGGGAGCTTGCCATCCCCGTCATTCGGAAATTTCACCCCAGCGACCCTGCGCATTCTGAAACCGACGCAGGCCGGCGAAGCGTTCCGCACCTTCTTTATAGGCGCTCTGGAACGATGCCTGAAGAGGCGCGGACCTGCGGTTTGAGCATTGAGCCCCACAAGAGCAAGTGCCAGCCCCGCCGGATGAGCGGTTCCGAACCCTGCTTGCCCATTCGCGACCGGCTTGACGCTTTCGGCAATACCCCGGTCGCTTTTGCGCGATAGCGCCGGATTCCCCGGGGATATGCTCCCCTCAAAGCGCCGGCAGAAGATTCGGCGCATGGATAACAGGGGACAGCCTGATGAGCCCAGCCGAACTGCACGCAGACAGCATCGTCATTGACGGTCTGATCATCGCCAAATGGAACCGTGAACTCTTCGAAGACATGCGCAAGGGCGGCCTGACCGCCGCCAACTGCACCGTGTCGGTGTGGGAAGGGTTCCAGGCCACGGTGAACAACATCACCGCCAGCAACAAGCTGATCCGCGAGAACAGCGATCTGGTGATCCCGGTGCGCACCACCGCTGACATCCGCAAGGCCAAGGAGCAGGGCAAGACCGGCATCCTCTACGGCTTCCAGAACGCCCACGCGTTCGAAGACCAGATCGGCTACGTCGAGGTGTTCAAGCAGCTGGGCGTGGGCATCGTGCAGATGTGCTACAACACGCAGAACCTGGTGGGCACCGGCTGCTACGAGCGTGACGGCGGCCTGTCCGGCTTCGGTCGCGAGATCGTCGCCGAGATGAACCGCGTCGGCATCATGTGCGACCTGTCCCACGTGGGCTCCAAGACCTCCGAAGAGGTCATCCTCGAATCCAAGAAGCCGGTCTGCTACTCCCACTGCCTGCCTTCCGGCCTGAAAGAACACCCGCGCAACAAGTCCGATGAAGAACTGAAGTTCATCGCCGACCACGGCGGCTTCGTCGGCGTGACCATGTTCGCGCCCTTCCTGAAAAAGGGCATCGATTCGACCATCGACGACTACGCCGAAGCCATCGAGTACGTGATGAACATCGTTGGCGAAGACGCCATCGGCATCGGTACCGACTTCACCCAGGGCCATGGCCAGGAATTCTTCGAGTGGCTGACCCACGACAAGGGTTACGCCCGCCGCCTGACCAACTTCGGGAAGATCGTCAACCCGCTGGGCATCCGCACCGTGGGCGAGTTCCCCAACCTCACCGAAACCCTGCTCAAGCGCGGCATGCCCGAACGTGTGGTACGCAAGGTCATGGGCGAGAACTGGGTCCGCGTCCTGAAGGACGTCTGGGGCGAGTAACCACTCTTCTCCCCTCTCCTTCCGAGAGAGGGGGTCAAGTCGGCCCGCAACCGGGCCCAATCGAATTCCGGAGCTAGAACAACATGGCCAAACACGCCCCCGAAATGCCCATCGAAGTCGACAGCGAAACCGGTGTCTGGACCACCGACGCCCTGCCGATGCTCTACGTGCCCCGTCACTTCTTCGTGAACAACCACATGGGCATCGAAGCCGAGCTGGGCCCGGAGCGCTACGCCGAAATCCTCTACAAGGCCGGCTACAAATCCGCCTGGCACTGGTGCGAGAAGGAAGCCGAATGCCACGGCCTGGAAGGCGTAGCGGTGTTCGAGCACTACATGAAGCGCCTGTCCCAGCGCGGCTGGGGCCTGTTCCAGATCGAATCCATCGACCTCGACAAGGGCACCGCCCAGGTCCGCCTGAAGCACTCCGCGTTCGTGTACGTGTACGGCAAGGTGGGCCGCAAGGTCGACTACATGTTCACCGGCTGGTTCGCCGGCGCCATGGACCAGATCCTGGCCGCCCGCGGCAGCAGCCTGCGTACCGTTGCCGAGCAGCTGTACAGCGGCTCGGAAGAAGGCCACGACGACGGCCTGTTCATCGTCAAACCCATCAACGAATAAGAGATCGGAGATAGGGCAATGGCATTCGAAGCTATGTTCCAGCCGATCCAGATCGGCAAACTCACCATCCGCAACCGTGTGCTGTCCACCGCTCACGCCGAGGTCTACGCCACCGACGGCGGCATGACCACCGAGCGTTATGTGAAGTACTACGAAGAGAAGGCCAAGGGCGGCATCGGCCTGGCGATCTGCGGCGGCTCCTCCGTGGTGGCCATCGACAGCCCGCAGGAATGGTGGTCGTCGGTGAACCTGTCCACCGACCGCATCATCCCGCACTTCCAGAACCTGGCCGACGCCATGCACAAGCACGGCGCCAAGATCATGATCCAGATTACCCACATGGGTCGTCGTTCGCGCTGGGACGGCTTCAACTGGCCGACCCTGATGTCGCCGTCCGGCATCCGTGAACCCGTGCACCGCGCCACCTGCAAGACCATCGAGGTGGAAGAGATCTGGCGCGTGATCGGCAACTACGCCCAGGCTGCGCGCCGGGCGAAGGAAGGCGGCCTGGACGGCGTCGAGCTGTCCGCCGTGCACCAACACATGATCGACCAGTTCTGGAGCCCGCGCGTCAACAAGCGTACCGACGAATGGGGCGGCACCTTCGAGGGCCGCATGAAGTTCGGCCTGGAAGTGCTGAAAGCCGTGCGCGCCGAAGTGGGCGACGACTTCTGCGTCGGCATGCGCATCTGCGGCGACGAATTCCACCCGGACGGCCTGTCCCACGAGGACATGAAGCAGATCGCCAAGTACTACAGCGACACCGGCATGATCGACTTCATCGGCGTGGTCGGCTCAGGTTGCGACACCCACAATACCCTGGCCAACGTGATCCCCAACATGAGCTTCCCGCCGGAGCCCTTCCTGCACCTGGCGGCCGGCATCAAGGAAGTGGTCAACGTACCGGTGCTGCACGCGCAGAACATCAAGGACCCGAACCAGGCCACCCGCATCCTCGAAGGCGGCTACGTGGACATGGTCGGCATGACCCGCGCGCACATCGCCGACCCGCACCTGATCGCCAAGATCAAGATGGGCCAGGTGGACCAGATCAAGCAGTGCGTCGGCGCCAACTACTGCATCGACCGCCAGTACCAGGGCCTGGACGTGCTCTGCATCCAGAACGCCGCCACCTCCCGTGAGTACATGGGCGTGCCGCACATCATCGAGAAAACCACCGGGCCGAAGCGCAAGGTGGTGATCGTCGGCGGCGGCCCGGCGGGCATGGAAGCGGCGCGCGTGGCAGCCGAACGCGGCCACGACGTGACCCTGTTCGAGAAGAAGGACCAGCTCGGCGGCCAGATCACCATCGCCTCCAAGGCGCCGCAGCGTGACCAGATCGCCGGCATCACCCGCTGGTACCAGCTGGAAATCGCCCGCCTGGGCGTGGACCTGCGCCTGGGCACCGCGGCCAACCCGGAAGCCATCCTCGACCTCAAGCCGGACATCGTCGTCCTGGCCAACGGCGGTCATCCGTACCTGGAGCAGAACGAGCACTGGGGCGCGGCCGAAGGCCTGGTGGTGAGCAGCTGGGACATTCTCGACGGCACTGTGGCACCGGGCAAGAACGTGCTGGTGTACGACACCATCTGCGAATTCGGCGGCATGTCGGCGGCGGACTTCCTGGCCGACAAGGGCGCCCAGGTCGAGATCGTCACCGACGACATCAAGCCGGGCATCGCCATGGGTGGCACCACCTTCCCGACCTACTACCGCAGCCTGTACCCGAAGGAAGTGATCATGACCGGCGACCTGATGCTGGAAAAGGTCTACCGCGAGGGCGACAAGGTGGTGGCGGTGCTTGAGAACGAGTACACCGGCGCCCGCGAGGAGCGCGTGGTGGACCAGATCGTCATCGAGAACGGCGTGCGCCCGGACGAGAGCCTGTACTACGCGCTCAAGGACGGTTCGCGCAACAAGGGCCAGATCGACGTCGAGGCGCTGTTCGCGATCAAGCCGCAGCCCTGCCTGTCCGAGCCGGGCGACGGCTACCTGCTGTTCCGCATCGGCGACTGCGTGGCCCAGCGCAACACACACGCAGCGATCTACGACGCCCTGCGTCTGTGCAAGGACTTCTAAGCGCACACACGGACGGCCCCCTCTCCCGCTTGCGGGAGAGGGCGGGGGAGAGGGCAAGCAGGCGACTCCTGGGTTTCCTGCTTCCCCCTCTCCCTAACCCTCTCCCTCAGGGAGAGGGGACTGGTTCGGAGCACCCCATTCGGTCCCTGCAAGGAGACCAACAATGCTGAACACCCTTCTCCCCATCCTGCTTTTCGCCGCCCTCGGCCTTGCCGTGCTGGGCGCCGCGAAGCGCTTTTTCATGTGGCGCCGGGGCCGACCCTCCAAGGTCGACTGGATCGGTGGCCTGATGAAGATGCCGCGCCGCTACCTGGTGGACCTGCACCATGTGGTCGAGCGCGACAAGTACATGTCCAAGACCCACGTGGCCACCGCCGGCGGCTTCGTGCTGTCGGCCGTGCTGGCGATCGCGGTGCATGGCTTCGGCCTGCACGGCAGGATCCTCGGCTTCGCCCTGCTTGCCGCCACCGTGCTGATGTTCGTTGGCGCCCTGTTCGTCGCCAAACGCCGTCTCGATCCGCCGTCCCGCCTCTCCAGGGGGCCGTGGATGCGCCTGCCCAAGAGCCTGCTGATGTTCTCGGCGAGCTTCTTCATTGCCACCCTGCCGGCGGCCGGCATCCTGCCGGAAGGCTTCGGCGGCTGGTTTCTCGCCGGCATCCTCGCCATTGGCGTGGCCTGGGGCGTGTCCGAACTGTTCCTCGGCATGACCTGGGGCGGCCCGATGAAGCACGCCTTCGCCGGCGCCCTGCACCTGGCCTGGCACCGTCGCGCCGAGCGTTTCGGCGGCGGCCGTTCCACCGGCCTCAAGGCGCTGGACCTGGAAGACCCCAACGCTCCGCTGGGCGTGGAAAAACCCACTGATTTCACCTGGAACCAGCTGCTCGGCTTCGACGCCTGCGTGCAGTGCGGCAAGTGCGAAGCCATGTGCCCGGCGTTCGCCGCCGGCCAGCCGCTGAACCCGAAGAAGCTGATCCAGGACATGGTCATTGGCCTGGCCGGTGGTGACGACGCGAAGTTCGCCGGCAGCCCCTACCCGGGCATCCCGCTGGGCGAGCACGCCGGCGGCCCGCACCAGCCGATCGTGGTCCAGGGCGGCAAGGGCCTGGTGGAAGCGGACACCCTGTGGTCCTGCACCACCTGCCGTGCCTGCGTCGAGGAATGCCCGATGATGATCGAGCACGTCGACGCCATCGTCGACATGCGCCGCCACCTCACCCTGGAAAAGGGCGCCACCCCGAACAAGGGTGCCGAGGTGCTGGAAAACCTGATCGCCACCGACAACCCCGGCGGTTTCGCCCCCGGCGGCCGCCTGAACTGGGCGGCGGACCTGAATCTGCCGCTGATGAGCGAGAAGAAGCAGGCCGAGGTACTGTTCTGGGTCGGCGACGGCGCCTTCGACATGCGTAACCAGCGCACCCTGCGCGCCTTCGTCAAGGTCCTGAAAGCCGCCAACGTCGACTTCGCCGTGCTCGGCCTGGAAGAACGCGACAGCGGCGACGTGGCCCGGCGCCTGGGCGACGAAGCCACCTTCCAGACCCTGGCCAAGCGCAACATCGCCACCCTCAACCAGTACAAGTTCAAGCGCATCGTCAGCTGCGACCCGCACAGCTTCCACGTGCTGAAGAACGAGTACGGCGCCCTGGGCGGCCACTACGAAGTCCTGCACCACAGCACCTACATCAACGAACTGGTGCAGCGCGGCAGACTCAACCTAGGCCAGCACAAGGGCGGCAACGTGACCTACCACGACCCGTGCTACCTGGGCCGCTACAACGGCGAGTACGAGGCCCCGCGCGCCGTGCTCAAGGCCATCGGCATCGAAGTGAAGGAAATGCAGCGCTCGGGCTTCCGCTCCCGTTGCTGCGGCGGTGGCGGCGGCGCGCCGATCACCGACATCCCCGGCAAGCAGCGGATTCCCGACATGCGCATGGTGGACATCAAGGAAACCGGCGCCGAACTCGTGGCCGTGGGTTGCCCGCAGTGCACCGCGATGCTCGAAGGCGTGGTGGCCCCGCGCCCGGAGATCAAGGACATCGCCGAACTGGTGGCGGATGTGCTGATCGAGGTGCCGGTGGAAGTAAAAAAGCCGTCGGCGGCTAAAGCTGCCGTGGAGGTGGCGTGATGAACATCCCAGCCCCGGCAGCAGGTGTAGGAGCGAGCTTGCTCGCGAACCGGCACCGCGCCGACGTCATCCCCTTCGCGAGCAAGCTCGCTCCTACGAAAAGCACGCTGGAGGCCCGCCCATGAGCGACATCATCCGCCGCGACCCGCGCGCCGAGTGGATCGCCCGCAACCGCCTGCACCCCCTGCATGCCGCCATGCAGCCCCAGGGACAGACGAGCTGGATGGGCCCCAATGGCCTGATCCGCAAGAACCCCCACGCCGCGGCAGCGGGCTTCATCGGCCCCAACGGCATCAAGCGCATCGACCGCAGCGGCGCCCAGCAGGGCACCGCCGGCAAGCGCAGCGCTGCCAGTGAGGTGGTGCAGCTGCCGCTGCATGTGATCGAACAACCGGCCTTCCACATCTGCGTGGTGCCGGACATGGTCGGCGGCCGTCTCTCCAGCCACGACAAGGACCTGCTGGGCCTGGCCAACAAGCTGGCCGGCAGCGAAGGCGCGGTGGTCGCCGTGGTCTTCGGCGAAGACAAGGAATCGGCCTTCGATACCGCCGGCGTGGACCGCATCCTGCGGATCACCGGAGACGAATTCGACGGCTACTCGCCGGAAGCCCGCGTGCTCGCCCTGAGCGCGGTGGAAAGCCAGCTGGCGCCGCGCCATTGGCTGCTGCCCGACAGCCGCACCGGTGGCGGCGAACTGGGCCGCCGCCTGGCCGCGAAGCTCGGCGAGCGCCCGGCCACCCGCGTTTGGCAGGTGGCCAATGAGCAAGCCACCGGCCGCGCAGGTGCCGGCCGCGAGGACCTGGTGCGCCAGGTGCCGCGCCTGATCCTGGCCGCAGCCGAATGCGCCGAGCCGGTCAGCGAAACCCGTCACGAAGCCCGCGCCCTGGAGCTGGCAGCCAGCATCGCCCACAGCCTGCCGCGCATCGAGGACCTTGGTCCGGTGGCCGTGGACCCGGCGCAGATCCCCATGGCCGAAGCCGAGTTCATCCTCTCCGGCGGCAACGGCGTGAAGGACTGGAACCTCTTCCACCAGGCCGCTGCCGCGCTCGGCGCCACAGAAGGCGCTTCCCGCGTGGCGGTGGACGACGGCCACATGCCACGCAACCGCCAGGTGGGCGCCACCGGCACCTGGGTCACCGCGCGCGTCTACCTCGCGGTGGGCATCTCCGGCGCCATCCAGCACCTGCAGGGCATCGGTGCCTGCGACAAGGTGGTGGCGGTGAACATGGACCCGGGCTGCGACATGATCAAGCGCGCCGATCTCTCGGTGATCGGCGACTCCGGCGCCATCCTCGCCGCGCTGATCCAGCTGGCCACCGAATACCGTCAGGGAGGGGCACGCAATGCTGCATGAGGCACTGTTCATAGACACGAGCTTGCTCGCGAAAAGATCCGGCCGTGGTGATCAAGGGCAGGTGGAACAATGAGTGACATGAAGATCGTCAGCCTGGTCTCCATCGGCGCACACCCCACCTCAGGCCGCGCGCGCCGCGCCGACCAGGATGCCCGCGCCGTCGAACTCGGCCTGCGCCTGGCCGGCCCTCGCCTGCGCGTGGTGCATGCCGGCAATCCCCACGAAGAAGCCCTGCGCGCCTACCTGGGCATGGGCCTGGATGAACTGATCGTCCTCGAGCAGGGCCCGCAGGACGACGCCCTGCCCCCGCTGGGCGACTTCCTCCGCGAAAGCGGCGCCCAGCTGGTACTCACCGGCAGCCAGGCGGAAACCGGCGAAGGCTCGGGCATGCTGCCCTACCTGCTGGCCGAACGCCTGGGCTGGCCGCTGGTGGTGGGCCTGGCCGAGGTGGAAAAGGTCGACAACGGCGTGGCCCAGGTCCTGCAGGCCCTGCCACGGGGCCAGCGCCGCCGGCTGAAGGTGCGCCTGCCCTTCGTCGCCTGTGTCGACAACGCCGCCCCCACCGCCCGCCAGAGCGCTTTCGGCCCGGCCCGTCGCGGCCGCATCGAAGCCGAAGACGTGGAGCTGGTGGAGGATGTATTGTTCGCCGAGGCCCAGTTGCAACCGGCTCGCCCACGGCCCAAGCGCCTCAAGGTGATCAAGGCCAAGACCGGCGCCGAGCGGATGAAGGCGGCGACCGCCAAGGCATCCGGCGGTGGCGGCCAGGTACTCAAGGACGTCTCGCCGCAGGCGGGCGCCGAAGCTATCTTCAAACTGTTGCTGGAAGAAGGTGTGCTGCGCTGACCGCGGCACCCGATGCGGAGGAAGAGCGCGATGATGCATGCCGATCTGATCGATCAGGAAGACTTTCGTGAGCGCCTGGTGGCGCTGGGTATCAGCATCCCGCCGGGGGTCACCGCCGAGCAGGCCTGCGAACAGGCCGTGAGCGGCCTCAGCCCGGAACGCGCAGTGGCCCTGCGGCGTCTGGTGGAAGAACTGCTGGGCGGCAGCGCCACCCTGCTGCCGAACGTGCGCGAAGCCATTTCACGCACCCTGCTGCCGGCGCTGGTACCGCGCTGACAGCTGAAACCCATGAATGAAGAAGGGCGCCATCGGCGCCTTTTTTCATTCTTGGGTGCGCCGTGCGCACCAGGGAAATACTTGGTGCGCGCGGCGCACTCTACCTGGCCTCTTTGTGGGAGCGAATTCATTCGCGATTGAAATCGCTCCCACAGGCGCGTGATTTCACACCACCCGCACGCTGGCGAAGGTGGACTCGCCCTGGGCGCGGGTCAGGGCGACGCCGGCGGTGGACGGTGCGTTGCGTACCAGTTCGTCCGGCACCGGCATCAGGGTCACCACATTGGCGTTCTGGCCGGCGCGCTCATCACGTGGCGGAATGCCGAAATACTCGCGGTAGCACTTGGAGAAATGCGGGGTGGACACGAAGCCGCACACCGACGCCACCTCGATGATGGACATGGCGGTCTGCTTCAGCAGCTGGCGTGCGCGGATCAGGCGCAGCTTCAGGTAGTAACGCGACGGCGAGCAGTTCAGGTACTTCTGGAACAGGCGCTCCAGCTGACGGCGCGAAACGTCGACGTAGCAGGCCAGCTCGTCGAGGTCGATGGGCTCCTCCAGGTTGGCTTCCATCAGCGCGACGATTTCCTGCAGCTTCGGCTGGTTGGTGCCGAGCATGTGCTTGAGCGGCACGCGCTGGTGGTCCTGCTCGTTGCGGATGCGCTCGTAGATGAACATCTCGGAGATGGCGGCGGCCAGTTCGCGGCCGTGCTCGCGGGCGATCAGGTGCAGCATCATGTCCATCGGCGCGGTGCCGCCGGAGGAGGTGTTGCGGTTGCGGTCGATGGAGAACAGGCGGGTGCTGATGCCGGCGCGGGGGAAGGCTTCCTGCATGGCCGCCAGGCATTCCCAGTGCACGCTGCACTCGAAACCGTCGAGCAGGCCGGCCTTGGCCAGTGCCCAGCTGCCGGTGCACACGGCGCCCAGCTGACGGCCCTGGCGAGATTGCGACTGCAGCCACTGCACGTGTTCGCGGCTGACGGCGTGCTGGATGTCGACGCCGCCGCAGACGATCACGGCGTCCAGCGCCGGGGCGTTGTCCAGGCCGCTGTCGGGGGTGATCTGCAGGCCGTCGCTGGCGCTCACGGGGCGGCCATCCTGGCTGAGCGTGTACCAGCGATAGAGTTCGCGGCCGGAGAGGTGGTTGGCCATGCGCAGCGGCTCGACTGCGGATGCCAGGGAAATCAGGGTGAAGTTATCCAGCAGCAGGAAACCGATGGACTGGGGAACACGGTTCTGGGATTGGCTCCCTTGGTTGAACTGTGACATCAGCGAAACCCTCAGCTAGGCACGGAGCAGAGCCCCGTTTTGGGGCTTTTTTGTTATGGCCTGGTACGACTAAACCAGGTGATACCAAATCTAGGCAAAGGTCATGCCTGAATTGATTGGACATTCAATTAAAAACAGGCGATTCCTCCAAAGCCCGTGCCATTCGGCCTAGGCGTCAGCGACAGAATCATTCTGTTTGCGACCGCGAGAGCCCGCGTCCGGCGGGCCCTGGGGACATAGGTAGCACTGGCGGCGTCAGCGGATGTCACCCCGTGCCATGGGACAACACCTTCAGTAACAGACGAAATGTTCATAACCGGACCGTCCGGTCATACCCATTCCTGTCGCATCGCGCACCAGAATAGGGCATCGCTCGGCGAGGCTCGCGATCAGCACTCGATGGCGCTGACCGCCAGGCCGCCGCGCGAGGTTTCCTTGTATTTGTCGTGCATGTCGGCGCCGGTGTCGCGCATGGTGCGGATTACCCGGTCCAGCGAGATGAAGTGCTCGCCATCGCCGCGCAGCGCCATCTGCGCCGCGTTGATCGCCTTCACCGCGGCAATCGCGTTGCGCTCGATGCACGGCACCTGCACCAGCCCGCCCACCGGGTCGCAGGTCAGCCCGAGGTTGTGTTCCAGGCCGATCTCGGCGGCGTTCTCCAGCTGCGCCGGGGTCGCCCCCAGCACTTCCGCCAGGCCGGCGGCGGCCATGGCGCAGGCCGAGCCCACTTCGCCCTGGCAGCCCACTTCGGCGCCGGAGATCGAGGCGTTCTTCTTGCACAGGATGCCCACGGCGGCGGCGCCGAGGAAGAAGTGCACCACGTCGTCGTCGCTCGCCTCGGGGTTGAAGCGCATGTAGTAGTGCAGCACCGCCGGGATGATCCCCGCCGCACCGTTGGTGGGCGCGGTGACCATGCGCCCGCCGGCGGCGTTTTCCTCGTTCACCGCCAGGGCGTAGAGGTTCACCCATTCCATGGCGCTCATGGTCGAGCCGATCACGTTGGGCTTGCCCAGTTCCTGCAGGCTGCGGTGCAGTTTGGCCGCCCGGCGGCGCACGTTGAGCCCGCCGGGCAGGATGCCCTCCTCGTCCAGGCCGTTGCGCACGCAGTCCTGCATGGCGTCCCAGAGTTTCAGCAGGCCGGCGCGGATTTCTGCCTCGCTGCGCCAGGCCTTCTCATTCGCCAGCATCAGCTCGGAGACGCGCAGCTGGTGGCGCTGGCAGAGTTCCAGCAGCTCTTCGGCGGTGGAGAAGTCGTAGGGCAGTTCGGTGGCGTCCTGGTCCAGCTGGCCGGACTTCGCCTGGGCTTCGTCGACGACGAAACCGCCGCCGATGGAGTAGTAGGTGTCGCGGTGCACTTCCCCCGAGTCGCCGAAGGCGCTCAGGGTCATGGCGTTGGGGTGATAGGGCAGGTTTTCCTCCAGCAGCAACAGGTCGCGCTGCCAGTCGAAGGGCACCGGGTGGCTGCCGTCCAGCAGCAGTTCGCCGGTGGTCTTCAGCGCCTCGATGCGCGGCGCGATCTGCTTCGGGTCGACCTGGTCCGGCCATTCGCCCATCAGCCCCACCAGGGTGGCGCGGTCGGTGCCGTGGCCGACGCCGGTGGCCGACAGCGAGCCGTACAGGCGCACTTCGACCCGCGTCACCTGCGCCAGCAGGCCACGCTCGCGCAGCGCCGAGGCGAACAGTGCCGCCGCCCGCATCGGTCCCACGGTGTGCGAGCTGGAAGGGCCGATACCGATCTTGAACAGGTCGAACACGCTGATAGCCACGGGGTAACTCCGGTAGGGATCACACTTGCCGGACATGATCGGCATTTCGCCGGAGCGAGAACTTCCCACACCGACTTGCTCGTATCCAAATACGTCGTGCCCGCACACCGGATCGACCTGGATGATGTGGGGGCGAATTCATTCGCGAAGGGCAACGCAGTTGCCCCTGAACGTCACTGGGCAGGCCTGCGGCCTGCATAGCGAATGAATTCGCCCCCACAAGAAAGCAGCCGTGAAAGCCGTTGTTGTCTTGCATCACCCGCGACAGATAAGTTCTGGCTGCGACCGGCTCGCTAGCCAGGCGATGCGTCTGGCCCGCATGATTCCGCCGCCCGGAGGGCGAGGGCCTGCAGCAGTCCGACAGCCACGCGAGTCCGGAGAACGACAATAAAACCTGCTGTGGACGGACCCATCGATGACTCGACCCACCACTCCCCTGCTGGCAGCGACGCTGCTGGCCGCTTCCCTGCCCTGCATCCAGCCGGCACTCGCCGCCGCGGACCCGGAAAGCTGTTCGACCGTGCACTTCTCCGACGTCGGCTGGAGCGACATCACCGTCACCACCGCTGTCACCCGCTATGTGCTGAGCGAGCTGGGCTACGTCACCAAGGTGCATCGCCTCTCGGCCAAGGACACCTACAAGGCCTTGAGCGAAGGCAAGGTCGATGTCTTTCTCGGCAACTGGATGCCGAGCAGCGAACACGACATCCGCCCCTACCTGGACAACGGCACGGTGGAGAGCCTCGGCGCCAATCTCACCGGTGCCAAGTACACCCTCGCGGTGAACCAGGCGGCCTGGGACGGCGGTGTGAAGAGCTTCGCCGACCTGGCGAAGTTCAGGCAGCAGCTCGGCGGCAGGATCTACGGCATCGAACCGGGCAACGACGGCAATGCGCTGATCCAGAAGATGATCAGGGAGAACGCGTTCAGCCTCGGCGACTTCAAGCTGGTGGAGTCCAGCGAAAGCGGCATGCTGTCCCAGGTCAAGCGGGCCGAGCACCTCGACCAGTGGGCGGTGTTCCTCGGCTGGGAACCGCACCCGATGAACAATCAGCTGGACATGCATTACCTGGCGGGCGGCGATGACTGGTTCGGCCCGGACTACGGCGGCGCGACCGTCTATACCAACGTGCGCAAGGGCCTGACCCGGGAGTGCCCCAACCTCGGACGGCTGCTGAAAAACCTCAAGTTCAGCCTGGCCATGGAGAACCACCTGATGGAGGCCATACTTAACCAGAGCACCAACCGCAGACGCGAAGCGAAGGCCTGGCTGAAAGCCAATCCCGACATGCTGAGCGCCTGGCTGCAGGGCGTCACCGCACGTGACGGCGGCCCGCTGCCGACAGCATTCACACGAGTGGAAGCGCCGTAATACGGTGCATCCAGCGATCTCACCGGGCATGTCGCCACTCAACATATGAACGTCGCAAACCGACAATTGCGAAGACCCCAAGGCTTTATCGTTGAGTCACCCGATTTCGTCGCTGTCGGCTCCCGTGGACCGACAGACCGCCAGCACTCCGCTGCGGACCGAAGAACACAAGCGGCGACCTCCCCCCGAACAGAGGTCGGCCTAATAAGAAATTTCGGAAGTACGCGCACCTCTGGTCGAGGTGCTGAATCCGCCCAGGGAATGGGTTTCGTAACACTGCCAGAGGGCTGTCAGGTTCTCGAAACATTGTTATCCACACAGGCAAGACAGTCGGCATCACCAGGCTGGGCGTCGTCGAGCGTCCTTTCTGGCTCCGTGTAGCTGACCTGGATGTCTACTGAAGGGGAAATATCCCATGCAGTCTGGAAAGATCGTGGTTCAAAACCTCTACAAGGTTTTCGGGCAACAACCACAAGAAGCAATCGATCTACTCAAGCAGGGCTGGAGCAAGGAAAAGATCCTGGCCGAACGGGGCGCCGTGATCGGCGTCAGCGACGTGTCCTTCAGCGTCAACGAAGGTGAAATCTTCGTGCTGATGGGCTTGTCGGGTTCGGGCAAGTCGACCCTGATCCGCCTGATCAACCGCTTGATCGAACCCACCGCCGGCGATGTGTTCATCGACGGCCAGAACGTCGCCAAGCTGCCCAAGTCGCAATTGATCGACCTGCGCCGCCGCGACATGAGCATGGTGTTCCAGTCCTTCGCACTGATGCCCTCGCGCTGCGTGCTGGACAACGCCGCCTTCGGCCTGGAAGTGGCCGGAACGGGCAAGAAGGAACGCGAGAAGCGCGCCATGGAAGTGCTGGAGCAGGTCGGCCTGGCCAGCTTCGCCCACAAGTATCCCCATGAGCTTTCCGGCGGCATGCAGCAGCGTGTGGGCCTTGCCCGCGCCCTGGCGGTGAACCCGTCGATGATCATCATGGACGAGGCCTTCTCCGCCCTCGACCCGCTCAAGCGCCGCGAGATGCAGGACGTGCTGCTGGACCTGCAGAAGAAGCACAGCCGCACCATCATCTTCGTGTCCCACGACATCGAGGAAGCCATGCGCATCGGTTCGCGCATCGGCATCATGGAAGGCGGCAAGCTGATCCAGGTGGGCACGCCCCAGGAGATCATCGAGAACCCCGCCAACGAATACGTACGCAACTTCTTCAACACCGTCGACACCAGCCGCTACCTCACCGCCGGCCAGCTCAAGTCCGACAGCGTTCCGCTGTTCGTGCACAACGGCAAGGCTCCCGACGCCCAGGCGGTTTGCCAGAAACTGCAGGCCATGGACAAGCACTACGCCTTCATCGTCGACGAGAAGAACATCTTCCGCGGCTCCATCAGCCTGGAGAAGATCGCCCTGCTGGTGGAAGGCGGCCGAACCCTGGAGCTGGAGCAGAACCTGCTCAAGCACATCGACCCGGTACCGGAAGACCTGCCCCTGGACAGCGTCATCCAGCGCCTGGTGATAAACGAAGGGCCGATCCCGGTGGTCGACCAGAGTGGCCGCTATAGCGGCGCGATCAGCAAAGGCCGCCTGCTGAGCCGCCTGCGGGGAGAATGACGATGAGCGAGAAACTGGATCTGGGCAGCTGGGTGAATGACGTCGTCCAGCACCTTCTGGAGAACTACAGCGGCGCCTTCGAAAGCGTCGGCAACGTGGTCAGCGGCTTCTCCGAGCTGATCGAACGCTTCCTGCTCTGGCCGCCGGCCTGGGTGATCATCGCCGTGTTCGTCGGCCTGGGCCTCTGGCGCATCGGCGCCAAGTTCGCCGCCTTCACCGCGGCCTCCCTGATCCTGATCGTGTTGACCGGGTTCTGGGAACAGACCGTCGTCACCCTCGGCCTGACCTTCTCCTCCACCCTGATCAGCCTGCTGCTCGGCATTCCGCTGGGCATCTGGGCCGCCAAGAGCGAGCGCGTGGCCTATGTGATCCGCCCGGTGCTGGACTTCATGCAGACCATGCCGGCGTTCGTCTACCTGATCCCGGCGGCGATGCTCTTTGGCCTCGGCCGTGTGCCCGGCATCATCGCCACGGTGATCTTCGCCATGCCGCCGGCGGTGCGTCTGACCGCCCTCGGCATCCGCCAGGTGAACAAGGAAATCGTCGAAGCCGGCCAATCCTTCGGCTGCACCAGCTGGCAGCTGCTATACAAAGTGCAGCTGCCCAACGCCATGCCGTCGATCATGGCTGGCGTGAACCAGACCATCATGATGGCGTTGTCCATGGTGATCATCGCGTCGATGGTCGGCGCCGGTGGCCTGGGTAACGACGTGCTCGCCAGTATCCAGCGCCTGGACATCGGCCTCGGTTTCGAAAGCGGCATGGCAGTGGTACTGCTGGCAATCATTCTCGACCGTATCACCGAAAGCTTCGGCACCCGCCAGACCACTCGTGGTCGCCTGTTCGGTCGACTCGGCGCCAGATTGCAGCGGCAGCAAGCGCACTAAGAACGCTTCACCTTTCAATGTCCGGGAGTCGCTAATGAAAAAAATGAAAAAAGTCGCTGCACTGGGCCTGCTGGCCTGCGCGCTGACCCAGGGTGCCTGGGCCCAGGAGCCGCAGAGCTGCAAGCAGGTCCGCTTCGCCGAGATCGGCTGGGCCGACATCGCCGCCACCACCGGCGTGGCCATGGTGCTGACCGAGGGACTGGGTTACACCCCGCGCAAGATCATGGCATCCGTGCCCATCGCCTTCACCGGCGTGAAGAACAAGCAGATCGACGTCTTCCTCGGCTACTGGGCCCCCTCCATGGACGCGGTGATCGAGCCCTTCACCAAGGACAACGGCGTGAAGGTGCTGGCAACACCGAACCTGGAAGGTGCCAAGTACACCCTGGCGGTTCCCACCTATGCGGCTGAAGCGGGTCTGAAGAGCTTCCAGGACATCGCCAAGTTCAAGGACCAGCTCGGTGGCAAGATATACGGCATCGAGCCGGGCAACGACGGCAACCTGCTGATCGACAAGATGATCAAGGGCGACCAGTTCGGCCTCGGCGACTTCCGCATGGTCGAATCCTCCGAGGCCGGCATGCTGGTCCAGGTGCAGCGCGCGGTGAAGAAGAAGGAACCGGTGGTGTTCCTCGGCTGGGCCCCGCACCCGATGAACACCCAGTTCGATATCACCTACCTGGCCGGTGGCGACGACGTGTTCGGTCCGGACTACGGTGCCGCCAAGGTGTACACCGTGGTGCCGCCGGACTATGAACAGCGCTGCACCAACGTCGGCAAGCTGCTGAACAACCTGCAGTTCAACGTGCAGATGGAAAGCCAGCTGATGGAGAAGATCCTGGAGAAGGAAGACCCGGTGAAAGTCGCCACCACCTGGCTCAAGGCCAACCCGGCCGTGCTGGACAAGTGGCTCGCCGGCGTCACCACCTTCGATGGGCAGGACGGCGCCGCCGCCGTGAAGAAGCACATCGGCCTGTAACCCCCCGGGGCTCCTCCCGCAGGAGCCCGCTTCCTTGCAATTCGCCAGTCGTGGCCCGACAACGGGCTGCGATGGGCACTGTCGCGAAGCCCGCCTGAGAACGGGTCACCGACCACGTAGTTGGCTGCCAATCCCACTTGATGGAGCAATACGTATGCGCAAGTTGAAATCCCTGTACCTCAAGACCCTCGGCGTCGCCGCCCTTGCCCTCGGCATGGGCATGGCCAACGCCGCGGACAAACCGACCCTGAAGATCGGCTTCGTGAACGGCTGGGACGACAGCGTCGCCGCCACCTACGTCGCCGGCGAAATCCTCAAGGAGAAACTCGGTTACGGCGTCGAACTGAAACCCGTGGAGCCAGCCATCATGTGGCAAGGCGTGGCCCGTGGCGACCTGGACGCCACCCTCTCCGCCTGGCTGCCGGCTACCCACGGCGAGTACTACGCCAAGCTCAAGGACAAGGTCGTGGTGCTGGGCTCGAACTACACCGGCGCCAAGATCGGCCTGATCGTTCCCGACTACGTGCAAGCCAAGTCCATCGAGGACCTGAATACCTACAAGGCCGACTTCGACGGCAAGATCACCGGCATCGACGCCGGCGCCGGCGTGATGCGCCGCACCGAGGACGCGATCAAGCAGTACAACCTCGACATCAAGCTGATGCCCAGCTCCGGCCCGGCCATGGCCACCGCCCTGACCCGCGCCGAGAAGGCCCAGAAGCCGATCGTGGTGACCGGCTGGATTCCGCACTGGATGTTCGCCAAGTGGAAACTGCGCTTCCTGGAAGACCCCAAAAAGGTCTATGGCGATGACGAGCACGTCGACACCGTGGTCAACCCCGGCCTGGAAGCCAAGGCCGCCGACGCCACCGCGTTCCTGAAGAAGTTCTCCTGGAACGGCGAGGAAGTCGGTGCGGTGATGCTGGCCATCCGCGAAGGCGCCAAACCGGAAGCCGCCGCCAAGGACTGGATCGCCAAGAACCCGCAGCGCGTGGATGAGTGGCTGAAATAAGCCGCCTCCTTGCTCCAGAACGCCCCCGCCGGCCATCGCCCGCGGGGGCGTTCTGCTTTTTGTGGGGGCGAATTCATTCGCTTTGGGCAACGCAGTTGCCCCTCCTCAGGCAGACCTTCGGCCTGCATAGCGATTGAAATCGCCCCCACAAAAGCATTCCCCTGCCGCCGATGCACCTTGATCAACCCCGTCGATTGATCGATCAATCAATTTCCCCCTAGACTGCGCGCTCCCGATTCCCACACAAAATGGTGGAAATATCCGATGCCCAAGGTCGGAATGCAGCCGATCCGCCGCTCGCAGTTGATTCAGGCCACCCTCGAAGCCGTCGACCAAGTGGGCCTCGGCGATGCCAGTATCGCCTACATCGCCCGCATTGCCGGTGTCTCCAACGGCATCATCAGCCATTACTTCCGGGACAAGAACGGCCTGCTGGAAGCCACCATGCGCCATCTGATGGCGGCCCTGAGCAGTGCCGTGCGCGGGCGACGCGCCGCCTTGAGCGACAACACCCCGCGCGAACACCTGCGGGCCATCGTTGCCGGCAACTTCGACGACAGCCAGGTCAGCGGCCCGGCGATGAAGACCTGGCTGGCCTTCTGGGCCGCCAGCATGCACCAGCCCTCCCTGCGCCGCCTGCAGCGGATCAACGACCACCGCCTGTATTCCAACCTCTGCTGCGAACTGCGCCGCGCCCTGCCCCGGGACCAGGCACGCTCCGCAGCCCGTGGCCTGGCCGCACTGATCGATGGCCTGTGGCTACGCGGCGCCCTCTCGGGCGATGCCTTCAATACCGAGCAGGCATTGCACATCGCCTACGAATACCTGGACCAGCAACTGGCCAAGGCCGAAGCCTGAAGGGCTGAAGGGCCCTCCAGGGAAATTCGAATCCACGTCCAATGAAAAAGCCCGGTCCAGAGACCGGGCTGTTTCATTTCAGGCTGCTGGCCGATCAGGCCACTTCGCCCTGCAACTGGACGGTTCGCGGATGCTTCGGCGCCTGCTCCATCGCCGCTACATCCGCCTTCATCTGCTTGATCAGGGCGAACATGTACAGCAGCAAGACTGCCGAGAACGGCAGGCCGGCCAGTACCACCACCGTCTGCATGGCAGTGAAGTTGCCGGCGAACAGCAGGCCGATGGTCACCAGGGTCACCACCACGGACCAGAAGATGCGCAGCCAGTTGGGCGCGTCCTCGTCCAGGTCGCCTTCCTCGCGGGACAGGTTGGCCAGCATCACCGAGCCGGAGTCGGCCGGGGTGAGGAAGAGCACGAAGCCGACGCAGATCGACAGGCCGATCACCGCCTTGGCCCAGGGGTAATGCTCCAGCAGCAGGTAGATGGACATGGCCGGCTGCTCCAGCGCCGCCTTGCCGAGGTCCGCCGCGTTCTGGTTCATCACCAGGTCGATGGCGCTGTTGCCGAACACCGACAGCCACACCAGGGTGAAGCCCAGCGGAATCAGCAGCACGCCGCTGACCAGTTCGCGCACGGTGCGGCCGCGGGAGATACGGGCCACGAACATGCCGACGAAGGGTGCCCAGGAAATCCACCAGGCCCAGTAGAACAGGGTCCACAGGCCCATCCACTCCTCGCTCTTGCCGGACTGGCCGGTGTAGACGTAGAGGTCGAAGGTCTTCAGCACCAGGCCGTTGAGGTAGTCGCCCAGGTTCTGCACGAAGCCGTTGAGCAGGTGCAGGGTCTGCCCAGCCAGCAGGACGAACAGCAGCAGGCCGCTGAACAGGATGATGTTCAGGTTGGACAGGCGGCGGATGCCCTTCTCGATGCCCGACACCGCGGCCAGGGTAGCCACCGCGCTCATCACCAGGATCACCGCCAGCAGCGCGCCCTGGTTGTGGGGCAGGCCGAACAGGTATTCCAGGCCTGACGACACCTGCAGCGAACCGATGCCAAGGTTGGTCACCAGGCCCAGCAGGGTCACGAAGATACCGAAGCAGTCCACCGCGTTACCCACGGAACCTTTCATACGGCGCTCGCCGAACAGCGGGTAGAGCGCCGAACGCAGCGCCAGCGGCTTGTTGTGGCGATAGGCGAAGTAGCCCACCGCCAGGCCCACCAGTGCGTAGATGGCCCAGCCATGCACACCCCAGTGGAGGAAAGTCAGCTGCAATGCCTGGCGGGCGGCGAACTGGCTGCCCGGCTCGCCTTCCGGCGGATTGTAGAGGTGGTCGATGGGCTCGGAGGCCGCGAAGTACAGCAGCGAAATGCCGATGCCCGAGGAGAACAGCATCCCGGCCCAGGCGCCGTAGCTGAAGTCCGGGCGGCTATCGTCGGCACCCAGGCGCAGATTGCCGTAGCGGGAGAAGGCGACATAGAGGACGAAGAACAGGTACGCGCCGATGGCCAGCATGTAGTACCAGCCGAAGCTGCGCGACAGCCAGGCCTGAGCCTTGCCGAGCAGATTGCCGGCGTCTTCCGGGAACGCAATCAAGGCAACCGTGAGAAGCATGATGAGCGCGGTGGATCCGTAGAACACGACCGGATTCAGACGCACCTTCCCGTGGTTTGTTGTTGGAGATTTGCTCATTTGGAATTCCAGGGCAGTGAAAGCAGGCGCCTCATGGACGCAACGACAGACCCGCGCCCGCAGCCGGCGACGGGTGGTTTTCGCCGGCAGAAGGCCTGGAATCGGGTGCGGCGAACTGCCGCATCCCGTTCCATGGTGTGCATCGTATTCTTTGTTGTTTGAACGATCAATCAAAATAAAGTAGGCTGGATTTCACCTATCCGGAATGGTTCTGGAAGAGGAGAAAACCCCATGCCCAAAGTCGGAATGCAGCCTCTGCGGCGCACCCAGCTGATCCACGCCACGCTCGAGGCGGTGGACCAGGTCGGCATGAGCGACGCCAGCATTTCCTGCATTGCGCGGCTCGCCGGGGTTTCCAACGGCATCATCAGCCACTACTTCCAGGACAAGAACGGCCTGCTGGAAGCCACCATGCGCTTCCTCATGAACGATCTGCAGGACGCGGTGCGCAAGCGCCGCGAGGCCATGTGCGACGACAGTGCGCGTGGCTACATCCGCTCCATCATCGACGGCAACTTCGACGAGACCCAGGTCAACGGTCCCGCCATGAAGACCTGGCTGGCGTTCTGGGCCAGCAGCATGCACCAGCCGTCCCTGCGCCGTTTGCAACGCATCAACGACCTGCGCCTGTACTCGAACCTCTGCTGGCAGTTCCGCCGCGAGCTCGACGTACGAAGCGCACGCAGCGCCGCCCGCGGCCTGGCCGCCCTGATCGACGGCCTCTGGCTGCGCGGCGCGCTTTCCGGCGAAGCCTTCGATACCGAGCAGGCCCGCCAGCTCGCCTACGAATTCCTTGACCAACAACTGGCCAAGCAGGCGGCCTGAACCGCCCTGCCGCCTTGCGAACACAAGACCTAGAGAGGACAGCCACCATGGCCCGATTCGAAGAACAGAAGCTCTACATTGGCGGCCGCTACGTAGACTCCACCAGCGGCACCACCTTCGAGACCGTCAATCCGGCCAACGGTGAAGTCCTGGCCAACGTCCAGCGCGCCGGCAAGGAAGACGTCGAGCGCGCCGTCGCCAGCGCCATCGAAGGCCAGAAGGTCTGGGCCGCGATGACCGCCATGCAGCGTTCGCGCATCCTGCGCCGCGCCGTGGACATCCTGCGTGAGCGCAACGACGAACTGGCCGAGCTGGAAACCCTGGACACCGGCAAGCCGCTGGCCGAAACCCGCGCCGTGGACATCGTCACTGGCGCCGACGTGATCGAGTACTACGCCGGCCTGATCCCCGCCATCGAAGGCGAGCAGATCCCGCTGCGCGAGACCAGCTTCGTCTACACCCGCCGCGAGCCCCTGGGCGTAGTGGCCGGCATCGGCGCCTGGAACTACCCGGTGCAGATCGCCATGTGGAAATCCGCCCCGGCCCTGGCCGCCGGCAACGCGATGATCTTCAAGCCCAGCGAAGTCACCCCGCTGACCGCCCTGAAACTGGCCGAGATCTACACCGAGGCCGGCGTGCCGGACGGCGTGTTCAACGTCCTCACCGGCAGCGGCCGCGAAGTCGGCCAGTGGCTCACCGAGCACCCGCAGATCGAAAAGATTTCCTTCACCGGCGGCACCTCCACCGGCAAGAAGGTGATGGCCAGCGCCTCCAGCTCCTCGCTGAAGGAAGTGACCATGGAACTGGGCGGCAAGTCGCCGCTGATCATCTTCGAAGACGCCGACCTCGACCGCGCCGCCGACATCGCCGTGATGGCCAACTTCTTCAGCTCCGGCCAGGTCTGCACCAACGGTACCCGCGTGTTCGTACCGCGCGCCCTGCAGGCTCGTTTCGAAGACAAGGTGATCGAGCGCGTCAAGCGCATCCGTCTGGGCAACCCGGAAGACCCCAACACCAACTTCGGCCCGCTGACCAGCTTCGCCCACATGGAAAGCGTGCTCGGCTACATCGAAACCGGCCGCAAGGAAGGCGCCCGCCTGCTGATCGGCGGCGAGCGCGTCACCGAGGGTGAATACGCCAAGGGCGCCTTTGTTGCCGCGACCGTGTTCAGCGACTGCACCGACGACATGACCATCGTCCGCGAGGAAATCTTCGGCCCGGTGATGAGCATCCTGGTGTACGACACCGAGGAAGAAGTGATCCGCCGCGCCAACGACACCGACTACGGCCTGGCCGCCGGCGTCGTCACCCGCGACCTGGCCCGTGCCCACCGCGTGATCCACAAGCTGGAAGCCGGCATCTGCTGGATCAACACCTGGGGCGAGTCCCCCGCCGAAATGCCGGTGGGCGGCTACAAGCAGTCCGGCGTCGGCCGCGAGAACGGCCTGACCACACTGGCCCACTACACCCGCATCAAGTCCGTACAGGTCGAGATGGGCGACTACTACTCGGTGTTCTGAGCCGAACCAGCGCCCAGGCGGCCCGGCGCATGCCGGGCCGCATCCGAAAACAAGATGCCGTGTCCCGGGGGCGACCCCGGGTTATCTAGCAGGTAAGTCACATGCCCCAAGAATTCGATTACATCATCGTCGGAGCCGGTTCCGCCGGTAACGTGCTGGCCACCCGCCTGACCGAGGATTCCGATGTCAGCGTCCTGCTGCTGGAAGCCGGCGGCCCGGACTACCGCATGGATTTCCGTACCCAGATGCCCGCCGCCCTCGCCTATCCGCTGCAGGGCCGCCGCTACAACTGGGCCTACGAAACCGATCCGGAACCCTTCATGAACAACCGCCGCATGGAGTGCGGCCGTGGCAAGGGCCTGGGTGGCTCCTCGCTGATCAACGGCATGTGCTACATCCGCGGCAACGCGCTGGACTTCGACAACTGGGCCAAGGCACCGGGCCTGGAAGACTGGACCTACCTGGACTGCCTGCCCTACTTCCGCAAGGCGGAAACCCGCGACATCGGCCCGAACGACTTCCACGGCGGCGACGGCCCGGTGAGCGTGACCACGCCCAAGACCGGTAACAACCCGCTGTTCCACGCCATGGTCGAGGCCGGCGTGCAGGCGGGCTACCCGCGCACCGAAGACCTCAACGGCTACCAGCAGGAAGGCTTCGGCCCCATGGACCGTACCGTGACCCCGGAAGGCCGTCGTGCCGCCACCGGTCGCGGCTACCTGGACCAGGCACGCAACCGCCCCAACCTGACCATCGTCACCCACGCCCTGACCGACCGCATCCTGTTCAGCGGCAAGCGCGCCATCGGCGTCGCCTACCTCAAGGGCAACAGCGACAACCCCATCACCGTCCATGCCCGTCGCGAAGTGCTGGTGTGCAGCGGTGCCATCGCCT
This sequence comes from Metapseudomonas phytobenefica, assembly GCF_043392685.1. Taxonomy (NCBI): domain Bacteria; kingdom Pseudomonadati; phylum Pseudomonadota; class Gammaproteobacteria; order Pseudomonadales; family Pseudomonadaceae; genus Metapseudomonas; species Metapseudomonas phytobenefica. The sequence continues at coordinate 201,566 of NZ_JBHZGM010000006.1, forward strand.
CGCCGCAACTGCTGCAGCGCTCCGGCGTCGGCCCGGCGGCCCTGCTGCGCGACCTCGACGTGCCGGTGGTACACGACCTGCCGGGCGTGGGCGCCAACCTGCAGGATCACCTGGAGCTGTACCTGCAGTACGCCTGCAAGGAACCGGTGTCGCTGTTTCCCGCCCTGCAATGGTGGAACCAGCCGGCCATCGGCGCGCAGTGGCTGTTCTTCGGCAGCGGCCTGGGCGCCAGCAACCAGTTCGAAGCCGGCGGCTTCATCCGCACCCGCGAAGAGTTCGCCTGGCCGAACATCCAGTTCCACTTCCTGCCGGTGGCGATCAACTACAACGGCAGCAACGCGGTGAAGGAGCACGGCTTCCAGGCCCACATGGGCTCCATGCGTTCGCCGAGCCGTGGCCGGATCCACCTGAAGTCGAAGGACCCGCGCCAGCACCCGAGCATCCTGTTCAACTACATGTCCCACGAACAGGACTGGCAGGAGTTCCGCGACGGCATCCGCATCACCCGCGAGATCATGGGCCAGCCGGCGCTGGACCCCTACCGTGGCCGCGAACTGAGCCCGGGAGCGAACCTCAAGAGCGACGCCGAACTCGACGAGTTCATCCGCAACCATGCCGAAACCGCCTTCCACCCGTCCTGCTCCTGCAAGATGGGCAGCGACGACATGGCGGTGGTGGATGGCCAGGGCCGCGTGCACGGCATGGAAGGCCTGCGGGTGGTGGACGCGTCGATCATGCCGGAGATCATCACCGGCAACCTCAACGCGACCACCATCATGATCGCCGAGAAGATCGCCGATAAGATCCGCAATCGCCAGCCGCTGCCGCGCAGCACCGCCAGCTACTACGTGGCCGGCGACAAGCCGGTGCGTGGCGAGCCGCTGCGCAAGCTCTAAGGCCCCTGCGTAATCGGAAAGGCCCCTGGTGCGATGCACCGGGGGCCTTTTTCATTTTGCGGATGGCAAATCTCCGTAGGGGCGAACTCATTCGCCAAAGGGTGGCGCAGTCGCCCCTACAGGAAAAGCAAATCCCCGACGCCCTACTCCGGCAACTCCCGCCGGATCATCCAGTGCCCGCCGGGCGGCATCAGGTGGCTGATGTCGAAGCGCGCGAGGTTGTCCTTGTCGATCACTTCGATTCGCGGGCTGACCCGCCGTGGCAACGATTTGCCTTCCAGCGCGCGTGTCGCCAGGTCCATAGCCACCCGCGCCTGGATCACCGGCGCATCCGTCGGCGACGCCAGGACAGTGCCATCGGCGATGGCTTCCAGCACCCGCTCGGTGGCATAGAGCGAAACCACCCGGGCCTTGTAGCGGCTGCCAGCGGTACGCACCAACTGGCCGGCGAAGGCTGCCGCCTCGGCATTGCCGAGGATGTAGTCCAGCTGCGGCTCGCGGGCGAGCAACTGGCGTACCAGCACCGCCTGGGTGGAACGGTCCACCGGGCCGTAGCCGCCATTGATCACCTCCACCTTGCTGCTCGCATCCATCTCGGCCATGCCACGCTCGGCGTCGGCCACCCAGCCGACGCCCCGGGGCCCCGGCAGCCAGCCGACACGCACCGGCTGCCCCTTGCTGTGTTCGATGATGTAGGCCATGGCGGCCCTGGCCATGTCGGCGAAATCCACCTGGCTGCGGGCGGTGATTCCGGGGCAGTCGATGCGATTGATCAGGTCGATCACCGGCAGCTTGTCGCGGTGCAGCAGGGCGATCTCGTCGCACAGCCCCTTGGTGCTGATGGCCGCGATCACATAGGCATCGGCCGCCAGCTGGACGCAGCGGGTCAGCTGCGCCCGCTGCATGTCCGGGAACTGGTAGCCGCCGGCTTCATAGACGCCAAGGTGCACGCCCGAACGCTTAGCCTCCTCGTCCAGTCCCCAGGCCACACCCCACCAGTAGCGGTCCATGCCGTGGGGCAGCAGCGCGCAGATGCGCCAGGGCCTGCTTGCCCCGTTCAGCGGCTGGTAGCTGGCGCGGCGGCCATCCACCTCGACCTGCACCGGAAACCATTCCGCCGCAACGCAGGAAGCCGTACTCAGCCAGCTCAAGAAGAGGGCACACAGGGTCCGCATAGGGACATTCCTTCCATGGCAGCGACGTTAGGGGATGGACAGTGGCAAGCCTAGCAGGAGCGCCGGGTGGGCGGCGATATCGACGAGTGACGGGGGTGGCACGCCCTGGCCTGCTAAACTGCGCGCCATTTCGACTTGCAGGCTCCTTCCGTGACCACCACCGCCTTTACTTCCCTGCCCCTCTCTGCGGCCACCCTGGCCAACCTGGAGACCCTGGGCTACCGCGACATGACGCCGATCCAGGCCCAGGCCCTGCCGCTGATCCTCAAGGGCCAGGACCTGATCGCCCAGGCCAAGACCGGCAGCGGCAAGACCGCGGCGTTCGGTATCGGCCTGCTGGAGCCGCTCAATCCGCGCTACTTCGGCTGCCAGGCGCTGGTGCTCTGCCCCACCCGCGAACTGGCCGACCAGGTGACCAAGGAAATCCGCCGCCTGGCCCGTGGCCACGGCAACATCAAGGTACTGACCCTCTGCGGCGGCGTGCCCTTCGGCCCGCAGGTGGGCTCGCTGGAACACGGCGCCCACGTCATCGTCGGCACCCCCGGCCGGGTGCTGGAACACCTGCGCAAGGCCACCCTGGTGCTCGACGGCCTCAATACCCTGGTGCTGGACGAAGCCGACCGCATGCTCGACATGGGCTTCTACGACAGCATCGCCGACATCATCGGCCAGCTCCCGGCGCGCCGGCAGACCCTGCTGTTCTCCGCCACCTACCCGGCCGGCATCGCCCAGCTGGCCAGGACCTTCATGCGCGAGCCGCAACAGGTGAAGGTGGAAGCCCTGCACGATGACAACCAGATCGAACAGCGCTTCTACGAGATCGACCCGCGCCAGCGCATGGACGCGGTGCTGCGCCTGCTGCAGGCCACCCGTCCGCAATCCTGCGTCGCCTTCTGCCATACCCGCCAGCAGTGCCAGGAACTGGAAGCCCACCTGCGCGACAACGGCATCTCCGCCCAGTCACTGCACGGCGACCTGGAACAACGTGAGCGCGACCAGGTGCTGACCCTGTTCGCCAACCAGAGCTGCAGCGTGCTGGTGGCCACCGACGTCGCCGCCCGCGGCCTGGACATCGCCGGCCTGGAAGCGGTGATCAACGTCGAACTGTCCCGCGACCCCGAGGTGCATATCCACCGCATCGGCCGTAGCGGCCGCGCTGGCGAGAAGGGCCTGGCCCTGAGCCTGGTGGCGCCGGCCGAGGCCAACCGCGCCCAGGCCATCGAGGACCTGCAACAGGCACCGTTGAACTGGCAGCGGATCGACGAGCTGCTGGTGAAGAGCCGCGAGCCGCTGCTGCCACCCATGGCCACCCTGTGCATCAACGGCGGTCGCAAGGAAAAGCTGCGCCCCGGTGACATCGTCGGCGCCCTCACCGGCGAAGCCGGGATTCCCGGCAACCAGGTGGGCAAGATCGCCATCTTCGACTTCCAGGCCTTCGTCGCCGTGGAGCGCGGCATCGCCAAACAGGCGCTCAAGCGCCTCAGCGAGGGCCGTATCAAGGGCCGCTCCTACAAGGTGCGGATCATCTGACGGGACTCGGCATCGAATGCGACGGGGTGGCTGACAGCGGCCCCGGCTCCCCTTAGGCTGTCGCCAGCAGTACCGTCGTATACGGATATCCGGCCACAAGTCCCTATGCCCTCGACCCCATTCGTACAAACCCTGCGCCGCCTCTGGGCGGTGGACAAGTTCAGCTACAGCCTGCGCGTCTTCGTCGCCCTCACCGGGAGTATGGCGCTGTGCTGGCAGCAGGACCGCATGGACCTGCTCATCGCGCTTTTCCTCGGCATCATCGCCAGCGCCCTGGCGGAAACCGACGACAGCTGGCAGGGTCGCCTCACCGCCCTGCTGGTGACCCTCGGCTGCTTCAGCGTCGCCTCGCTCTCGGTGGAACTGCTGTTCCCCTACCCCTGGGTCTTCGTCGGCGCCCTGGCCCTGGCCAGCTTCGGCCTGACCATGCTCGGCGCCCTTGGCGAGCGCTACGCCACCATCGCCTCGGCGACGCTGATCCTCTCCATCTACAGCATGATCGGCGTGGACCAGCGCGACGGCGCGCCCACCAATCTCTGGCGGGAACCCGCACTGCTGGTGGCCGGAGCCGCCTGGTACGGCCTGCTATCGGTGCTCTGGCAGGCGCTCTTCACCCACCAGCCGGTGCAGCAGAGCCTGGCCAGGCTGTTCCTGGAACTGGGGCAGTACCTCAAACTGAAGTCCGCGCTGCTGGAGCCGGTGCGCCAGCTCGACGTGGAAGCGCGACGCCTGGAACTGGCACGGCAGAACGGCAAGGTGGTGGCGGCGCTGAATGCGGCCAAGGAAATCATCCTGCACCGGGTCGGCAATGGCCGGCCCGGCCCCAAGGTGAGCCGCTACCTCAAGCTCTATTTCCTGGCCCAGGACATCCACGAACGCGCCAGTTCTTCCCACTACGCCTACAACGAACTGGCCGAAGCCTTCTTCCACAGCGATGTGCTGTTCCGCTGCCAGCGCCTGCTGCGCCAGCAGGGCGGCGCCTGCCAGGCCCTGGGCCGCGCCATCCGGATGCGCCAGCCGTTCGACTACCTGGACGGCACCCAGGCCCTGGAAGACCTGAACAAATCCCTGGAACACCTGCGCATCCAGAGCAATCCGGCCTGGCGCGGCCTGCTGCGCTCGCTCAATGCCCTGGCGCGCAACCTCGCCACCCTCGACCGCCTGCTGATCGATGCCAGCAACCCCGACGCCCTCGCCGAAGCCCAGGATGCCAGCCTGCTGGACCGCTCACCCAAGGGCCCGAAAGAGGTCTGGGAACGCCTCAGGCAGAACCTCACGCCCACCTCCGTGGTGTTCCGCCATGCCCTGCGCATGGCCGTGGCGCTGACCGCCGGCTATGGCGTGCTGCACCTGATCCACCCGGAGCAGGGCTACTGGATCCTGCTGACCACGGTATTCGTCTGCCAGCCCAACTTCGGCGCCACCCGGCGCAAGCTGGTGCAGCGGATCATCGGCACCCTGCTCGGACTGGCACTGGGCTGGGCGCTGTTCGACCTGTTCCCCAATGCCCTGGTGCAGTCCGCCTTCGCGGTGATCGCCGGGGTGATCTTCTTCGCCAACCGCGCCACCCGCTACACCCTGGCCACCGCCGCCATCACCCTGATGGTGCTGTTCTGCTTCAACCAGGTCGGCAACAGCTACGGCCTGTTCCTTCCACGCCTGGTGGATACCCTGATCGGTGCCCTGATCGCCGGCCTCGCGGTGATCTTCATCCTGCCCGACTGGCAGGGCCGCCGGCTCAATCAGGTGGTGGCCAACACCCTCGCCTGCAACAGCCGCTACCTGCGGCAGATCATGCAGCAGTACGCCAGCGGCAAACGCGACGACCTGGCCTACCGACTGGCCCGGCGCAACGCCCACAACGCCGATGCGGCGCTGTCCACCACACTTTCCAACATGCTCATGGAGCCGGGCCACTTCCGCAAGGAAGCCGATGTCGGCTTCCGCTTCCTGGTGCTTTCCCACACCCTGCTCAGCTACCTCTCCGCACTCGGCGCCCACCGCAGCGAAACGCCGGGCGAAGCCCTGACGCCGACCATCAACGAAGCCGCCGAACAGATTGCCGGCAGCCTGGACTGCATTGCCCAGGGCCTGGCCGAGCGCCGTCCGATCAGCATCTATCGCGACGAGGAAGATGCACTGGCCAAGGCCCTGGAGCAGCTCCCTGAAGACATGGACGACCGCCCGCGCCTGGTACAGACCGAACTCGGCCTGATCTGCCGCCAGTTGGGAGCGCTGAGGACGCTGGCGGCGCATCTGTTGAATGAGGGGAAGGTGGCGTAGCAGCCGGACAGATTCGTTGTGGGGGCGATTTCAATCGCGTTCAGGTTCCATAGGCCGTCCTTCGGACGGTTCAGCGAATGAATTCGCCCCCACAGCCATATTCCCGAACCGCAAATTTCAGAGCCACTGCGCATCCCAGAACGGGTAGTCGCCGATCCTCTCCACCAGGCCTGCCCGCAAGGGGTTGGCGACGATGTAGCGCGCCACCTTGCGAATATCCTCTTCACTGCGCAGGGCATGGTCGTGAAAACCCGGCTGCCAGACACCTCCGCCGGTGTCGACTCGCAAGCCCAATTGACGGGCCGAACGCCCTTTGAACACCTTGACCACGCTGGACAATCCAATCGGCCCATTGAGCTGGAGCAACCAATGCAGATGGTCTGGCATCAGCACCCAGGCGAGCGAGCTCACCACATTCTGATCATGCAGCCGGCGCAACTCGGCAACGGTGATACGCGCGCAATCGAAATCCCGAAACAGGGGGCGGCGGTCATTGGTTGTGGTGGTGATGTGGTAGATCTGGCCAACGCGCGAAACGCGGCCCTTGAGGAGGTCCTCACTCGGCATTTCCATTGCCCTCTTGTTATGAAGGCAATGACTCTATGGCCCTGACATCGGGAAATGGGCTGCCACACAGGGGCGAAAGGGATGATCCAGGCCGAGGAAGTTGCCGACGCTGCCCCCACAAGAAAAAAGGTTCATCGCGCTTTCCCGGGGAAGGCGGCCTTGATTTTCAGGAAAAAGTAGGCCGAGTCCCGAAAGCCATAGGCCATGCGTTTGATCACCTTGATGCGGTTGTTCACCCCCTCCAGGACACTGG